>DASUJJ010000178.1:0-2082 GCA_036279335.1 Dyella sp. | reverse complement strand
GATCAGCACCGCCGCATAGACGATCGCCACGCCGTAATCGCCGACATCGGCGCGTCCGACGATATACACGGTGGCGAGGTTGAACTGGCCGGTGGCGAGGAAGATCACCGCGCTGACCGCCGTCACGGCACGCACGAAGCTGTAGGTAAGCGCGGTAATGATCGCCGGCCGCAGCATCGGCAGGATCACCCGCCGCAACGTGCCGGGCGATCGCGCGCCCAGCGTCAGCGACGCCTCATCCAGGCTGCGGTCAATCTGGCTGAGATTAGCGAGGCCGGCACGGATCCCGACCGGCATGTTGCGGAACACGAAGGCAAGCACGATGATCGTCCCGGTTCCGGTAAGCTGCACCGGCGGCACGTTGAACGCCAGGATATAGGCGATCCCGATCACCGTGCCGGGGATCGCGAAGCTCATCATCGCCAGGAACTCGAATGCGCCGCGACCGGCGAAATGCTGCCGGTCCAGCAGCCACGCGGTCAGGATCCCGAGCGCGGTGGTGAACGGCATGGCGATCAGCGCCAGCTCGATCGTGGTGGTGAGCGAGGACCAGGCGGAACCGCTGAGAAACCAGCCGCCGACACCGTGCTCGACCGAGAAGGCGGTCCAGAAATACTCGAGCGTCGGGGTGTTGTCGCGGCCCACGGATTCCACGAAGCCGCCCACCAGGATGATGCCATACACCGCGATCGTCAGCACCAGCCAGGGCACGATCACACCGATGCAGACGATGCGGATGCCGGTCGGCAACGGCGCCGGCAGCCCGGCATCGCCTTTGCCGGTCAGGGTCGCGTAGCTGCGCCGGCCGATCCAGGAGCGTTGCAGCAGGAACGCCGCAAGGGTGAAGCCGAGCAGCACGATCGCCAGCACCGCGGCGCGCCCCTGGTCGTGCGCGGCCCCGACCACGGCGAAGAAGATATCCGTCGAGAGCACGTTGAAATTGCCGCCGATCACCAGCGGGTTGGCGAAATCGGCCATGCTCTCGATGAAGCCGATCAGGAAGGCATTCGCGAGCCCGGGGCGGATCAGCGGCCAGGTTACCCGGCGAAAGGTGCCCCACGGGCTCGCGCGCAGCGTCTGCGAGGCTTCTTCCAGACTGGGGCTGACTCCCTGCAACACACCAAGCAGCACCAGGAACGCCACCGGGGTGAAGGCGAGCACCTGGGCGATGGTGATGCCGGGCATGCCGTAGATCCACCGGCTGCGCGGCATATCCAGCAGTTCGGCCAGCCCGATCGTCACCACCCCGGCGCGACCGAACAGCAGGATCAGCGCCAGACCGATGACGAAGGGCGGGGTGATCACCGGCAGGATCGACAGTGCCCGCAGCAACGGCCGGGCCGGCATGCGCGTGCGCAACGCCACCAGCGCGAAGGCGAGTCCCAGCAGCGTGGTAAGCACACCGACCAGGATCGCCTCGGCAACGGTGTTCCAGGCCACCCCGCACGAGGTGCCGCCGCCCAGGCAGCCCAGCCCCCAGATCGACCGGCTGGCGAACTTGGTCACGAACAGCCAGGGCGCGAAGCTCCCGTCATTGTCGCGCACCGCCGAGGACAGCACGCACAGTACCGGGTAGCCGACGAACAGCGCGATCAGCCCGACCGTGAGCAGCAGCACGCCGGTGACGAACACATCGCCGCCGCAGGCACCACGTTGCGCCAGGCCGTCGGCCAGCAGCGCCAGGCAGGCAAGCGCGTATGCAACGGCGCCCCATCCGAGCGCCGGCTGGGTCGGGGCGGCACCGGCGAGCGCGGTCAACCCGGCGAGCGCCCAGCCGTGGTGCGTGATCAGGAAAGCTTCGACCCCCAGCCACGCCAGCCCGGCGGCGCCGGCCGCCACCAGCCCGCGCGGTGACCGCCGCACCGCCGCGGCGATCCCCAGCAGCAGTGCCAGCGCCAGCGGCCAAAGCCACGACCGCCCGGCGAACAGCGCTGGCGCCGGCGAGACGCCGACATCCGCGCCGTACCATGGCAGCGCCAGCAGTCCCGCCCAGCCGACCAGTAGCCAAAACGTCAGCCGGCGCGACATGGTGGCTCGGTCAGCGTCCTATTTCGGCGCGCTTTTCACCTCTGTGGTCCAGCG
>DASUJJ010000177.1:0-10352 GCA_036279335.1 Dyella sp. | reverse complement strand
CTGATCCTCGGCCAGCAGCACGCGGATCATGCGGCGCTCCCCACCGCGTGAAGAGCTGCCGCGGCGGCCAGCGGCACGCGCAGCTCCAGTGCGGTGCCCTTGAGTGGCGGCGTGTCGATGGCGAGCGTGCCGCCCAGCGCGCGCACGCGTTCGCGCATGCCGCTGATGCCGTTGCCGTGTGCGGCCAGTCCGCCGCAGCCGTTGTCGCTGATCCGCATCCTGAGTTCGCCTTCCGTACGGGACATATCGATGCGCGCCTCGATGGCATGCGGCAGCGACTGCGAATGGGGCTGGAACAGACGATGGAACCAGGCGCTCATGCCGCGCTCCGGCCGGTGGCGTCCAGTGACGTCGCGGCCGCGCGCACGCTCTCACGCAGCGCGGCGTGGGCCAGCTTGGCCGACGGCACCGGCACGCGCACGCGCAGGCAGGTGCCGCGCCCGGCCGGCGAGTCGATCTGCAGCGCTCCGCTGATGCCGCGCACGCGCTCGCGCATCCCGGCGAGGCCGTTGCCTTCCAGCACCAGCGCGCCGCGGCCGTTGTCGCCGATCTGCAGCAGCACGTCGGCGCCCTCGACCGACAGCGTGATCTTCGCCTCGCTGGCGCGGGCGTGGCGCACGATGTTGGTCGACGCCTCGCGGATCACCAGCGCCAGGCTGCGCTCGATCGGCTCGGGCAGCTGCAACGCCGGCAGCTGGTAGTCCAAATGCACGCCGGAAGCCCCCAGCAGCAGGCGGGCGGAGGCCAGCTCCGCGGCCAGGTCGGTGGCGCGGATGCCAGTGACCGCGGCGCGCACCTCGGCCAGCGCGTGGCGCGCCACGCTCTCGGCCTCGCTCATCTCGCGGCGGGCCGCCTCGCTGTCGCGGTCGAACAGCTTGCGCGACAGTTCCAGCTTCAAAGTGATCAGCGACAGCGTGTGGCCCAGCAGGTCGTGCAGGTCGCGGCCGATGCGCTCGCGCTCGGCGGTGGCGGCGAGCCGGCGCACCTCGTCGTGCGACAGGCGCAGCGCCGCGTCCTTCTCCTTCGAGAGGTGCTCCACGTTGACGATGATCCCGATGATGAAGGTGGTCACCGGGATGTAGACCATCATCTGCCACGGATAGCCAACCAGCCAGACGACACCGACAAACACGGCATTCAATGCCGCCAGGCACAGCAAGGAAGCACGGAAGCTGGTGCTGCGCGGGCGCAGCATCACGCAGGCGTAGACGAAATAGCTGATGCCGCTGGGATAGCGCGACAATAGCACCAGGCACAGCGCTGCCATGGCCAACGGATAGCGGTAGGCGGTGCGCCGCGCAGACAGCACCGTCATCGCGAACAACACGAGGAACAGCGGGTAGGACGCCACCGTGTAGAGCAGCCAGCTCCATGTAAAGCCGCCCGAAAACAGCGGCGTAACGAAGATCCAGAGCGACCACAACAGGTGCACCGCATCGGTATACGGGGACTTGCCGCGCCGGACGTTCTCGGCCACGGCCGAGTCCGGCGCCGGCTGCATCCAGCGGGGATAGTCGAGAAAGCTCATGCGCGGATCCGGACCGTTCCGACGGGGCGAGGGAGGCAGGTCATCAGCCTACCCGCCGCAGGCGCCGTGTCGCCAGCGCCAGGAACACCACCGCGAAGCCGGCCAGCGCCAGCACGTGGATCAGCAGCGGGCCCGAGCCGATGCCCACTGCCGCCAAAGTGAGCTGGTTGAGGTGATAGCTCGGCCACACCGGCGCCAGCACCTGCAAAGCCTTGGGCAGCATCGACAGCGGCAGCCACAGCCCGGACAGGAAGGCCATCGGCAGGTAGACCAGGTTGAGCAGGCCGGGCGCGCCCTGCCCCTTGATCAGCGTGCCGACGAACATGCCCAGCGCGCAGAACGGCAGCACGCCGAACGCGCCCACGGCCAGCATCGTCAGCATCTGCAGCGGCGTCAGCGAGACACCGCCCAGGGTCAGTCCGATCGTCAGCAACAGCGCCACCACCAGCGTGGCGCAGATCATCGCCATCACCATCTTGCCCAGCAGGTAGGCGCCCGGCGGCATCGGCAGCGCGCGCTTGAGGGTGAGCAGGCCGCCGTCGCGCTCGAGCGCCAGCGACACGCCGAAACCGAACAGTCCCGGACCGATCACGCCAAACGCGGTGTAGCTCGCCAGCAGGTAGCGCGAGGCGTCGCTGCCGGGATGATTCAGCAGCACGCCGAACATCAGGTAGAACACGGTCGAGAACAGCGTCATCGGCAGAATGAAGGACGGCGCGCGCAGATAGCGCAGGCATTCGCTGCGCGCTTCCTCGAGATAGGCGCCGAGCACGCGGCGCGGCGGCATGGCGATGGATACGGTGTTCATCAGGCGGTTTCCCTGGCGGGCAGATCGGAGCGGGTCAGTGCGGTGAACGCTTCGGCCAGGCCGGCGCGGCGCACTTCGAGTTCGGACAGGGCGTGGTCGGCGTCCAGCAGGCGGCGCAGCACCGGCTCGGCCACGGCGGTGGTGACGATCAGCCGATCGCCCTCGCGCGACGCGTCGGCGACACCGTTCCAGCGCGCAATCGCCGCCGCGTCCAGATGGCTGAGGCAGCGGATGCGGGTGAGCGCGACGCGGCCGCGCAGATCATCCACGCTGCCCTCGGTGAGCACGCGGCCGCGATCGATCACCACCACGCGCTGGGCCAGCGCCTCGGCCTCTTCCAGATAATGCGTGGTGAGCACTACGGCGCAGCCCTGCCCCACCAGCGTGCGCATCGCGGTCCACAGCCGCTCGCGCGCGTCGATGTCCATGCCGACGGTGGGCTCGTCCAGAAACAGCAGCTCGGGATTGCCGCACAGCGCCAGCGCGAACTGCACCCGACGCTGCTGGCCACCGGAGAGCTTGCCGTAGGGTCGCGCCAGCAGATCGGTCACGCCGGCCAGCGCAGCGCTCTCGGCCAGCGGACGCGGCGCAGGGTAGTAGCTGGCGGTCAGTCGCAGCAGCTCGGCCACGGTGAGCGTGGCCGGCAGCACCGCCGACTGCAGCATCACGCCGATGCGTCGGCGCGCTTCCACGCGCTGCGGATCGTCGCCAAACAGCGTCGCCAGCCCCGCTTGCGGGCGCACCAGCCCGAGCAGCACCGCCACGCTGGTGCTTTTGCCGGCCCCGTTGGGACCGAGCAGGGCGAGCAGCTCACCGGGGTGCACGGCCAGGTCCAGCCGGTCCAGTGCGACGAGGCTGCCGTAGCGCCGGGTGACTCCGGACAGCGTGGCGACAGGCGCGTTCAGGGGGTTCATTCAGGTGCTCCTTGGCATGGCGCAACCTTAGGCGTGGCAAGGGATGGCGACCACTCGCGGGCATCAGCCATCGCACCTGACAGGCGTCATGCGGGGTACCGGGAAAGTCGCCCGCGCGGTATCCTCGACGGATCCCTGAAGTCCGTCAGCCCTTATGCGGCGGTGCATCAGGCGGCCCGAAGGGCCTGCGGGAAGGCGCTCCGACCACGGTGCAGCGTTCCCGCCCGGATCAGCCATCCGCCGGCCTGCTTTGCGTTGGGAGCGAGGCGCCGACGGAGGACGAGGAGGAGCGTTATGCACGTCATTGAACAGCTGCGCGAACTGCGCGAATTCGGCGGCAAGCCACGGACCACCGGCCTGGACGACGCCAGCATCGAGCGCATGGCCGCGCTAGACCCGATGCTCGGGCAGGCGGTTACCGAGGCCGTGGCGCGCCATCGCGAACTGCGCGCGGACCTGGCCGATTTCCTGAAGCTCGACGAGAGCGAGCAGCTCGACCAGGCCCAGGCCGGCTACGTCAACTTCTACCCGGACGACGCGATCAACCCCTACCTGCCCGCCGCCGCGCGCGGCCCGTGGGTGGTGACGCTGAAGGGCGCGGTGGTGCACGACAACGGCGGCTACGGCATGCTGGGTTTCGGCCACAACCCGCCGGCCATTCTCGAAGCGATGTGCCGTCCGCAGGTGATGGCCAACGTGATGACGCCGAGCGTGGCGCAGATGCGCATGAACGAGGCGCTGCGCAAGGAGATCGGACGCAGCCGCGGCGGCTTCCCGTATTCGCGTCTGCTGTGCCTGAACTCGGGGTCGGAGGCGGTCAGCCTGGCCGGCCGCTTTGCCGACGTGAACACCAAGCTGATGACCGACGAGGGCGCGCCGCACGCCGGCCGCAAGATCCGCCGCATCGCGGTGCGCGGGGCCTTCCACGGCCGCACCGAGCTGCCGGCGCTGTATTCGGACTCCACCCGCAAGACCTACCTGGCCCACCTGGGCAGCTTCAAGTACCACAACGACCAGCTGCTGATCGTCGAGCCGTACAGCGTGGAGAGCCTCAAGCAGGCATTCGCCGAGGCCGACAAGCAGGGCTGGCACATCGAGGCGATGTTCCTCGAGCCGGTGATGGGCGAAGGCGACCCGGGCCGCGCGGTGACGCCGGAGTTCTACGCCGCCGCGCGCGAGCTGACCAAGGCGCACGGCACGCTGCTGCTGGTGGACTCGATCCAGGCCGGCCTGCGTGCGCATGGCGTGCTGTCGATCGTCGACTACCCCGGCTTCGAGAAGCTCGAAGCGCCGGACATGGAGACCTACTCCAAGGCGCTCAACGCCGGCCAGTACCCGATGTCGGTGCTCGCCGTGAACGAGCGCACCGCCGCGCTGTACCGCAAGGGCATCTACGGCAACACCATGACCGCCAACCCGCGCGCGCTGGACGTGGCCTGCGCCACGATGGACCAGCTCAGCGACGCGGTGCGCGAGAACATCCGCGAGCGCGGCAAGGAGTTCGTGAGCAAGCTCAACGCGCTGAAGGACGAGCTGGGCGGCCTGATCACCAAGGTGCAGGGCACCGGCCTGCTGTTCTCGTGCGAGCTGGCCCCGCAGTTCAAGTGCTACGGCGCCGGCTCCACCGAGGAATACATGCGCGAGCGCGGCATCGGCGTGATCCACGGCGGCACCAACTCGCTGCGTTTCACCCCGCACTTCCACTGCACCAGCGCCGAGGTCGACCTGATCGTGGCGCATGTGAAGCACGCGCTGCTGCACGGCCCCCGGCAAGCACAGGCCGAGGCGGCGTAAACCCCCGGCGGATCAGGCGGGTTGAACACGAAGGGCGCGTCCTCACCGACGCGCCCTTCGTCTATTCGTGCATCGGCTACGAAGCCTGATCGAGCCGCTTGCGTTGAAGGCGCACCGGCGCCGACTCGGGCAGGCAGGCCATCGCCAGCAGCCCCACCAGCACGCTGCCGATCATGTACCAGGCGGGTGCCAGCGCATTGCCGCTGAAGCGCGTCAGCCACGCCACCGCGAACTGGGTGGAGCCGCCGAACACCGAGATGGCCAGCGCATAGACCATCGCCAGCGCGCCGGAGCGCACGTGCGCCGGCAGCGACTCGGTCACCGCCACCAGCACGGTGCCGGTGGACAGCGTGCTGGCGATCGTCAGCACGATGGTGGCCGCATACAGCACGGTCCCGCTGCGCTCGCGATCGAGCAGCCAGAACGCGGGCAGGATCGCCACCAGCAGCACCAGCCACGGCACCAGCATCACCGGCTTGCGGCCGACGCGGTCGGACAGCCAGCCGCTCAGCGGATCGCATACCAGCCCGCACAGGCCGATCAGCGCGGTGGCGCCCAGCGCCACCCGCTCGGGCAGGCCCAGCGTGGTGTTGGCGTAGGTAGTCATGTACTCAAGCACGTAGTTGCTGGTGGTCGCCGCGGCCAGCATGGCCAGGCCGAGCACGCCCACGCGCAGGTAGCCCGGCCCGCCCGCGCGCAGCGGCGGCGCCCGGCGCGGCTCGAAGGTTTCCACCAGGCGGCGGCGCATTGCCAGCCCGAACGGCACGATCACCGCGCCCAGGCCCAGCGCCACGCGCCAACCCCAGTCATCGAGCTGGGCCGGAGTCAACGCGTGCGCCAGCGCCACGCCGACCAGCCCGGCGACCAGCACCGCCGCATCGGCGCTCATCGCCTGCAGCGAGATATACAGGCCACGGCGATGCAGCGGCGCGGCTTCCATCAGGAACGCGG
Source organism: Dyella sp. (assembly GCA_036279335.1). Taxonomy (GTDB): domain Bacteria; phylum Pseudomonadota; class Gammaproteobacteria; order Xanthomonadales; family Rhodanobacteraceae; genus Dyella_A. Next base: position 4,357 of record DASUJJ010000177.1, on the reverse strand, counting down.
TGCTCGGCCCCACCTCGCCGCCCAGCGCAAAGCCCTGCAGCAGCCGGAACAGCACCACCAGCACCGGCGCCGCCACGCCGATCGACGCATACGACGGCACCAGCGGCAGGCCGATCACCGCCACGCCGATCAGGCCGAACGACAGCAACATCGCCGGCTTGCGCCCGCGCCGGTCGCCCATGCGGCCGATCACCCACGCGCCCAGCGGCCGGGTCAGAAAGCCCGCGCCGAAGGTGGCCAGCGAGGCCAGCAGGCTGGCGCCCGGTTCGTCGGACGGAAAGAACGTGCGCCCGATCTGCGCGGCGAAGAACGCGTAGGTGACGAAGTCGTAGAACTCGATGGCGTTGCCCACCGCCACCGCCGCCACCTGGCGCTTGCGCAGCGGACCGGCAGCAGCGAGCGGACTGTCGACCACGATGGCCGCGGCGTCCTCGGACATGACTTCTCCCTGGGCCGCACCGCGGCCGATCCCCTGGCAAGCATCTGCGATACGCCGGTGGCTGGCAATGCGGCGCGACACGGGTGCGCGTGCCGGGCCGCGCTTCAGCCGATAAGCTTGCGAGCCATCGCGACCCACGCGTCGCTCCGCTCAGGTCGCCCGCATGCCCGTCGTCGAAGTCCGCCATCCGCTCATCCAGCACAAGCTCGGCCTGATGCGCCGCGCCGGCATCAGCACCAAGGAGTTCCGCGAGTTGGCCTCGGAAGTCGCCTCGCTGCTCACCTACGAGGCGACCAAGGATCTGGAGACCGTGGCCGAGTCCATCGACGGCTGGGCCGGCCCGCTCACCGTGCAGCGGATCAAGGGCAGGAAGATCACCATCGTGCCGATCCTGCGTGCGGGACTGGGCATGCTGCCGGGCGTGCTTGACCTGATTCCCGCCGCCAAGGTCAGCGTGGTCGGCCTGCAGCGCGACGAGGAAACGCTCGCTCCGGTGACCTATTACGAGAAGCTCACCGGCCGCATGGACGAGCGCATCGCGCTGATCGTCGACCCGATGCTGGCCACCGCCGGAACACTTCTCGCCACCGTGGACATGCTCAAGGCGGCCGGCTGCACGCGGATCAAGGGACTGTTCCTGGTCGCCGCGCCGGAAGGGCTGAAGCGCATGCAGGCAGCGCACCCGGACGTGGAGATCTACACCGCCGCCATCGATGAGCGGCTCAACGAGCACGGCTACATCCTGCCGGGGCTGGGCGACGCGGGCGACAAGATCTTCGGCACCAAGCAGGTGTTCAACCCAAACTGAGACGCCGCGACATTTCTCCGTCACATCGCTCGCGCACAGTGCGCGGGTGCCGGCAGGAGTCGGTACCGTCGAAGGCGGCGCTCCGGGGGGAGCGTTCGTGAAGCACCACGAAGGCTTGCTCGCTTCCGGCGCCCACCCGACCGTTGCGGTCACGAAGAGAGGGGCTTTCATCATGCAGGGAAAAAGCACGCAGCGCGCCGTCCTGGCGACGCTGACGGGACTGGCCTTGTCGTTTTCGGCCTACGCCAGCGACCTGGAGATCAACCAGTTTCGCGCGCGCGGACCGGCCGGCGGCAATGACGAATTCGTCGAGCTGATCAATGCCGGGTCCACCGCGCTGGACGTATCGGGCTACCGGCTCAACGGCTCCAACGCCAGCGGCACCGTCGGCACGCGGCTCACGCTGCCGGCGGGCACGAGCATCGCGCCGGGCTGCCATCTGCTGCTGACCAACACATCCAGCAGCGGCTACTCCGGCAGCGTGCCGGGGGATCTCAGCTACAGCACCGGCGTCACCGACACCGGTGGCCTGGCGCTCCTCGACGCCGCCGGCACGATCATCGACCAGGTCGGCCTCAGCAGCGGCTCGGCCTACCTGGAAGGCACGCCGCTGGCCTCGCTGGGCAGCAGCAACACCGACCAGTCCTACATTCGCAGCAGCAACGCCGCCGGGCTGCCGAACGACAGCGGCGACAACAGCGCCGACTTCGTGGTGCTGCGCCCCAGCGCGCCGCTGAGCAGCGCCAGTCCGTGCGTGGCGCTGGGCGCCAGCGTGTCGATTGCCGATGCCAGCGTCACCGTGCGCGGCGCCGCCGACGTGGCGATGCCGTTCACCATCACCCTGTCCGAGCCGGCACCGGCCGGCAGCGGCGTGACCGTGCACGTGGCCACGGGCGACGACACCGCCTCGGCCAGCGCCGGCGATTACGACGCGCTCGACACCGATCTCACCATCGCCCCGGGCCAGAGCAGCGCCAGCTTCAACGTCACCGTGCACGGCAGCACGGTCGGCAAGACCGACCGCGCCTTCCACGTCACGTTGAGCAATCCTTCGGGCGGCTACACGCTGGCGCGCGACAGCGCGCTGGGCGCGATCCTGTACGACATCCCGGTGGACGCCGAGCTGTGGCAGATCCAGGGCCGCGAGCAGATCTCGCCGCTGCTGGGCAAGACCGTGCTCACCCACGGCAACATCGTCACCGCGGTGGGCCCGGCCGGCTTCACCATGCAGACGCCCGACCGCCGCGCCGACGCCGACCCGCTCACCTCCAACGGCGTCTACGTGTACACCGGCAGCGCGCCCACCGTCGCCATCGGCGACGTGGTGGACGTCGATGCGGTGGTGGACAACTACTACCACCTCACCGAATTGAAGAACCCGGTGGTCAACGTCGTGTCGCACGGCGCCAAGCTGCCGAAGGCGGTGGTGTTCGATGCGAACACGCCTTCGTCCGATCCGCAGCATCTGTCCTGCGGCGCCACCAACTTCCAGTGCTTCATCAGCATGCGGGTGAAGCTGCGCCACGGCATCATCAACACGGGCAACAGGCGCTTCAGCGGCGAGCCGTTCGCGGAAGTGAGCATCACCGCCAGCGGCACGCGTTCGCTGCGCGAGCCGGGCGGGGTCTACGGTGTGCCGGTGCCCGACGGCGTGACGCTGCCGAACTGGGACGGCAATCCGGAAGTGTTCAAGATGAACACCGCCGACTTCGGCGCGGTGCCCTTGAACACGCCGTTCAACGCGGGCTCCACGTTCACCGCCGAAGGCGTGATCTCCTACGACTTCGGCGCGTACACGCTGATCCCGACGAAGTTCAAGCTGAAGAAGGCGGTCGAGCTGCCGCGCGCGGTGGATCCGGCGCCGCCGGTGGCCCTGCGTGTGGGCGCGCTCAATACCGAACGCTTCTGCGACAGCACGTTCGACACCACCTACACCTGCAGCGGCGGAAGCAGGGAACCCACCGCGGCCGAGGTACAGCTCAAGACGCAGCGCCTGGCCGCCTACATCGGCACGGTGCTGCGCCTGCCCGACGTGGTCTCGGTGGAGGAAGTGAAGAACCTTGCCGTGCTGCAGGGTCTGGCCAAGCAGCTCGGTGACGACTACCACGCCAGCTACGACGCCTACCTGATGGAAGGCCACGACCCGTCGGGCATCGACGTCGGCTTCCTGGTGCGCAGCGACCGGGTGACGGTGCTCTCGGTGCGCCAGCTCGCCGCCGAAGACACCTGGAACGACAACGGCCGCACCGCCTACATCCACGACCACCCGCCGCTGCTGCTGACCGCCCAGGCCGGCCTGATGCGGTTCCAGGTGATCGCGGTGCACACCAAGGCGCGCCAGAACGTGGACAAGACCGGCTCCTCGGCCGATCGCGACCGCGCCAAGCGCTTCGAGCAGGCCAGGTCGATTGCCAGCCAGGTGCAGGCGCTGCAGCAGGCGTCGCCGCTGACCCCGCTGATGGTGGTGGGCGACTTCAACGCCTACCAGTTCAGCGACGGCTTCGTCGACATGGTCGGGCTGATCTCGGGGCGCTACCGGGACAGCGAGAACCTGCTCAAGCTCGGTGGTCCCAACATCGTGCATCCGGCGCTGTGGAACGCGGTCGAGTCGGTGCCCTACAACGACCGCTACTCGTTCGAGTTCACGCAGAACTTCGGCGAGATCCAGGGCTACACCCGCGCCGGCTCGGGCAATTCGGGCCGCTCGGTGCCGACCTTCCAGGTGCTCGACCACGCCCTGCTGAACTGGCCGGCGCGGCTGCGCTTCATGCGCATGCAGTACGGCCGCGGCAACCTCGATGCACCGGTGCAGACGCTGGACGATGCCGCCGCGGCCACCGATGCGACCAAGGCGATCGGCGCCTCCGACCACGACGGTTTCGTGGTGGAGCTGCTCGATCCCTCGCTCGTGATCGGTAAGGGGCGTCACGCGCACTGAGGTTTTCAAGTGCGGTAAAAGCGAAGGCCACGCCCGGCGACGGGCGTGGCCTTTTCCGTGGCGGAAGCGGGTTACCCGCGATCAGGCAGTGCGCGTGGCCCCGGCGCGCGCGAAGCGGTCGGTGGCTTCCACCAGCTCGTGCAGGATGCCCGGGTCGAACGCGGAATGACCG
>DASUJJ010000176.1:0-5475 GCA_036279335.1 Dyella sp. | reverse complement strand
GCAGGCGGGCATCTTCACCAACCGGCTCGACCACGCCATGCGCGCGTGGGACGAGCTGGAGCAAGGCGGCGTGGTGGTGAACGACGTGCCCAGCTTCCGCGTCGACAACATGCCCTACGGCGGCATCAAGCTCTCCGGGCTGGGCCGCGAGGGCGTGCGCTACGCCATCGAGGACATGACCGAGATCCGCCTGATGGTGATGCGCGAGGGCTGAGCCCTCAGCGCGCCGCGGGAATCAGCGGCGCGGTGATCGCCGGCGCGTTCTTGCCCAGCGCGTTGTACACGCGATAGCGCGCCAGCCCGATGTATTCGTGCAGCGCCGCGTCGAACAGCGCCGCGTTCCATGCGAGCGGCAGCCACGACGGCACGGCGCGCACCAGGTCACCGCGCACCGGCTCGGGCCGGATGCCGAAATGCGCGAAGTACAGCATGCTGCGCCGCAGGTGGATGCCGGAGCTCACCAGCAGCACCCGCTGCGGCTGGTAGGCCAGCAGCAGCGGGCGACTGAACTGCGCGTTCTGCCAGGTGCTGAGGCTGCACTGCTCCAGCATCAGGTCGGCCGCCGGCACGCCCAGTGCCTGCAGCAGATCGCCGTACACCGCCGCCTCGCTGTGCCCGTTGTGCAGCGGATCGCCGCCGCTCGCCAGCACCTTGCAGTCGCGGCCAGCGGCGTGGCACTGGCGATACAGCGCCGCAACGCGGGCGATGCGTCCGTAGCCGAACAGCGGCACTTCGGCGCTGCCCGCTGCATCGCGCACGGTGCCCGCGCCGAGCAGCACGATCACGTTGCGCTCGGCCCACGGCACATTGGGTTGCAGCGCGTATCCGGCCTGCAGCCGCTCGAGCATCCAGCCGGTCAGCGGCCCGTCCCCCACCGCCAGCGTGCCGGCCAACGCCAGCAACAGCATCACGCCTCCCGCGCGCCGGTATCCGCGCCAGGCCAGGCCCGCCGCCAGCAGCACCAGCAACCCCAGCAGCGCCAGACTCATGAGTCGCCCCTTCCAAAACGCGCAGCCTAGCGCCAAGCGCCTTGGCTGCGGCAGGCGCGGTTCGAGTGATTCCACTCCATGCCCACGCTCTCTATCCGGCGGCGCGCACGCCACGTCGGCCGAAGCGCAGCTCGCGCATCCCGCGTCTTTTAAGCAGCGTTCGCCGCGGGAAACGCAGCGACCACCGAATCACCTCTGTAAACCACAACTCGCATCACCACTTTTCGGCCATCGGAAAAGAGAGGTGGTGCGTGGTGAAGCAAGGCGGACGATGGGGATGGGAGCTGTGGCTGGCCCTGCTGGTAAGCGGCGTGCCCGCGGCTGCGCACGCGCAGAGCGGCGGCGTTGATTACGCGCGCGTCACCGCACCCAACGTGGCCCAGGCGACCGATTTCCTTGTAAGCATCATGGGCTGCGAGCCGTTCGATCGCTCCGCCCAGCGCGCGCTGCTTCAGTGCAGTCGGGGTGCGGTGGTCGAAGTCGTGCCCGGCAGCGTAACGCCAGCACGGGCTCCGGTGCTGCGCCTGCCCATCGAGAATGTCGACGCCACGCTGGGCTGGCTGCAGCGTCGCCAGGTGCCGGTAATCGGCGACCACGCGGCTGAAACCATCGGTGTCGACGGCCTGGTGCGCATCGACGTGATGACGCCATGGGGTCAGACGCTGGAACTGATCAGCCACGATGAGCGTCAGCCCACCGCCGCGGGCGCACGGCTCGCAGCCGACTGATCCGTCACCACGCGGCCCGCGAGGCGGGGTAGCATCGGCCGGGCACTGCCCAGGTGCAGGACACGGAGCGGCCCGATGAGCACCCTGGTCTTCGTCCACGGCTGGAGCGTCACCAACACCTCCGCCTACGGCCAGATGCCGCAGCGCCTGCAGCAGCAGGCAGCGGCGCAAGGGCTTCCACTGACCTTGCGCGACGTGTGGCTGAGTGAGTACGTGAGCTTCGATGACGCCGTAACCATGGACGACCTGGTCCGCGCGTTCGACCACGCGCTGCGCGACCTGCACCTGCTGGAACCGAGTTTCGCCTGCATCACCCACTCCACCGGCGGGCCGGTGGTGCGCGAGTGGCTACGCGCCCAACGCGAAAAGCCGGGCCGCTCCAGCACGATCCGCCTCAGCCATCTGGTGATGCTGGCACCGGCCAATTTCGGCTCGGCGCTGGCGCAGCTGGGCAAGGGCGTGATCGGGCGACTGAAGGCGTGGTTCGACGGCGTGGAGCCGGGCCAGCGCATCCTCGACTGGCTGGAGCTGGGCAGCGCCGCCTCGTTGTCGCTCAACCTCGACCGGATCCACGGCACCGATCCGGTGGCGGCGGACCGCTACGAGTTCGTGCTGATCGGCGACCGCCCCGACCGCTCGCTCTACGACCACCTCAACAGCTACACCGGCGAGGACGGCTCCGACGGCGTCGTGCGTCTGGCCGCCGCCAACCTCAATGCCCGGCACGCCGTGCTCAGCACGCAGACCACCACCGACGCGGTGATCGACCCGCTGTCGCTGTTCCTCACCCGCAGCCCGCGCTGCGCCTTCAAGCTGATCGCCGGCGCGGCGCATTCGGGCACGGCGCAAGGCATCCTGGCCAGCGCGCAGCCGGCCACCATCGAGGCGATCCTGCGCTGCCTCGCCGTGCGCAGCGCCGACGACTACGCCCACCTGTGCGACGCGTTCGACCGCGAGAACGCCGCACGCGATGCCGACAAGGTGGAGCTGGAGCCGGCCGGCCCGTTCGCGCCGCGCGTGCATATCCACGATCCGCGCAGCCTGCTCATCGTGCGGCTGACCGATGAAGCCGGCGAGCCGCTCACCGGGGCCGGCTTCCTGCTCACCGCGGGCACGCCGCCGAGCGCGGACCTGCTGCCCGATGGCTTCCTCACCGACCGCCAGGCGAACTCGCACCAGCGCACCACAGTGTCGCTGTTCCTCAACTACAGCCTGCTGGCCGGCGATACGCGGGTGGCCGATCCGCGCAACGCGCGCAAGACCCTGCGCGCCGCCGTGCAGCCACATCGTCCCTACGGTGCCCGCGTGCAGCCCACCGATCTGGCCGGTCTGGTGCACCACGCGCTGGCCGCCAGCGCTGCCGGCGACGACCTGTTCACCGCCATCGGCCCGCACCAGACCACCGTGCTCGACGTGGTGCTGCCGCGGAAGGTGCACGAAGGCGTGTTCCGGCTCACCCAGAATCTGGCGCCGGAGGACTTCCGTCACCCGGCGCCGGGCAAGGTGATCGGCTGACTCGACTCAGCGCAGCACGATCGCGGCGATCACCACGGCGGCCACCGCCAAGGCGACCCACACCAGGCGCATGCCCAGGCTGCGGCTCGGCGTGGCCCCGCGCACGACGGGGTCGGCGCCAGCGGCACGGGGGCCCGGGGCGGCCGGCATCGGGTTGAGGCCTTCGCTGCTGCGGTGGTGCAGCAGGGTCACCATGGCGTCGAGCAGCTCGTTGTCGAAACTGTAGGGATCGAAGCGGCTCTTGCCGTGCATGGCGAGCAGGGTCTGCACATCGCTGGCCGCGGGCACGTACTTCATCGACCAACCCGCGAACGACGTGCTGGCGATGAACTGCCGGCGCAGCACCGTGAGATCCCGGTGGCGCGGGTCCTTCATCAGTTCCTCGTAGAGCTTGTCGATCTCGCCCTGCGGCCCTTCCAGACACTGGAAGAAACAGCCGTCGCCGTAATACAGCGCACCCACCAGACCGCGCCGCGGGTTGTTGCGACGCGACTGCATCAGGATGCGCGCCACCTCGGGCTCGACGCCGCCGCCGTTGTCAGAGGCCTGGAAAGTGGCTCGGCTGGCGTAGACCAGTTGCTGGATATCGGGCATGGGGGGCGCGCCTTGAGGTGACGCGCGATTTTCGCACAGTCGTCCGACGGGTCGCTCAGCCCGCGCCGCGCAGCCGCAGAGTCAGCCCCTTGAGGAAATTGCGCAGCATCTGGTCGCCGCACTCGCGGTAGTTCTTGTGCTCGGGCTGGCGGAACAGCGCGCTCAGCTCCGGCTTGGACACCGGCAGCCCGGCGGCGTCGAAGATGTCGTGCATGTCCACGTCCTTCAGCTCGAACGCCACGCGCAGCTTCTTCAGCACGATGTTGTTGGTGACGCGCTTTTCCGGCGGGCGCGGCGGACGGCTCTCGTCGCGGCCGCGGCGGAAGATCACCAGCCCGTCGAGGAAGCGCGCCAGCATGGTGTTGCTGCAGGTCTGGTAACCGGGATCGTCCTCGCGCAGCAGCATTGCCTGCACGTCTTCCTTCTCCAGCAGGTAGGCCGGGTCAGCCAGCTTGACGATCTCCACCACCTTGGCGTCGCCGAGGTCGAGCATGTAGCGGATGGCGCGGAGGGTGTCGTTGTGGAGCATGGCGAGGGTCGATGCGTGCGGAGGGCCGCTCATGCTACCGCGCCGCTTCCGGCACGTGCGTAACCCCGTTTCGCGCGCGGCGGCGTTTCAACCTCCACACCACCCAAGGAGGCCGCCCGATGTCCGCGAAGATGATGCTGCTGCGCACCCTGCCCGTTGCCCTCGCCGTCGCGCTCGCCGGCTGCGGCCTGTCGCGATCTGCAAACGAGCAACACTCGCCGCCACCGCTGCGGCCCACTGCCGATGCAGCGGCCCACGCGCCTGCCGATGCGGCACGTCGCACGACTGCGATGCCGACACCGCCTGCACCGCCTGCGCTGGCCGAAGCCAAGGCCGTCGGCGCGATGCTCATGATGCAGCGCGCCGCTCCCATGCCGATGCTGGCCTCACCCATGCTGCGGCCGTGGCACGGCACGGTGAACACCGAGCACTACGCGCATCGCGACAGCAACCCGGTGCAGCTGGCCAGCGAGCAGCCCGTGTCCACCTTCGGGCTGGACGTGGACACCGGCTCCTACACCAACGTGCGCCGCATGCTGGAAGCGGGCCAGCTGCCGCCGGCCGATGCGGTGCGCGCGGAGGAGTTCATCAACTACTTCGACTACGGCTACGCGCCGCCGTCCGATCGCACGCAGCCCTTCAGCGTCACCACCGAGCTGGCGCCCGCGCCGTGGAACCCGCAGCGCGAACTGCTGCTGGTGGGCGTGCAGGGCTATCGCGTGCCGGCCAGCGAGATACCCGCCGCCAACCTGGTGTTCCTCGTCGACACCTCCGGCTCGATGGACGAGGCGGACAAGCTGCCGCTGCTCAAGGCCTCGCTGAAGCAGCTGGTGACCCAACTGCGCAAGCAGGATCGCGTGGCCATCGTCACCTACGCGGGCAGCGCCGGCGTGGCGCTGCCTTCCACCGCGGGCGACCAGCACGCCACCATCGATGCCGCGATCGACGGCCTCGGCGCCGGCGGCTCCACCAACGGCGACGCGGGCATTGATCTCGCCTACGCGCAGGCCGGGCAGGGATTCATCCCGGGCGGCGTGAACCGCGTGATCCTCGCCACCGACGGCGACTTCAACGTGGGCACCGTCAGCGAAGTGGCGCTGAAGACGAAGATCGAGGATCA
>DASUJJ010000175.1:0-4357 GCA_036279335.1 Dyella sp. | reverse complement strand
GGCCGCGTGGGTATAACCGACTTTCAGTCCGTCATACGGGGCAGGTGGGGCAGAGGGTGCGCCCGCTCCCGGCGTAGTCACTGTCGGCGGACTCGCCATCACCGCCTGATTGTGCGGGTTCGGTTGGTCGTAGTTGGCCGTGACGAAGCTACGCAGGGACGGCAGCGCACGTTTCCATGCCGCTACAGGCACCCCCGCGCGGGTGAGGGAGAGGGAGAGGCCGAGCATTACCAGAGGCCCACGAGGTCGGCGGCGGTCGTGCCCGTGGAAAGCACGCGCAACACGCGCAGCGGCAGCGTCGAGCCCTGCGGAACAGCCTTGAACGTCACCGTCTGACCGCCGCGCATCTTCACCTTCAGGTCGCCGCCCGTGCCGACGTAGATCGCGCGGGTGGTGTTGGTCAGGTCGGTGGTGTCGGACGGGGTGATAGCGGCCGCGTCGGTGGCCGGCGAGTCGAGGCCAGTGGCGTTGTAGTCGAATTTGTCGGTCATGGCGGTTTCCTCGGGTGGTTAAAGTACGTCGGCAAGGGGAGCCGCCAATTCGTCGGCGGCGGTGATCTGGCTGCGGATGGAGTGGGCTTCGGGGGTCGCCATCGGCACGGCGTCCTGCGTCTGCGGCGCTGGCTCGGGATCGGGGTTGGGAATCGGCACTTGCGGCTGCGGCTCGCCCAGCGCGACCATCATCAGCGCCTTGCGCACGGTATCGACGCCCAGCTCCGCGAGACGTGCCGGCCACACGTTCGACCAGAAGGCGTGGGAGACGTAGTTTCCGTTGGCCTTCTTGCGAGGAGCGCCAGCCTCGTCAACTTCCATCGACAACACGGCCAAGTCGATCTCCGGCGTGTCGGGGCGGTCATGCACAACGCAGGACACCCACACGCGGCTGCCCGTTTCCAGTTGCACCACGGCACCGGCAGCGGTGAGTTCGGCGGCCAGCTTGGCGCTGGTGATCTTGTCCTGCGCCAGTGCATCGGTCACCGCCTCAGCGAGGCCCTGCACGTCAAGGGTTACTTTCTGGTAGCTCATGGATTTTCCATCTGCTTCATGTTGTGGTGGCCGAACAAGTAGCCGGGATCGTCGCCGGTCCAGAAGCAGGCGTTCTGGCATGTGATGTGCTGCACGTAGCCGGGGCCAGCTTCCTCGACCTTCCAGACGAACGGAGCGAACGCCACGCCATCAGCAAGGGCCTTGATCTTCCGTCCAGTGGCATCTGGCGCCAGCACGCACTCGCCGGCCGTGCCCGCAAGCTCCAGTGGGGCCGAGGTCGAGCAGGTCAGCGTGGCACCGTTCTCGTCGAACACGCGCACGCGCTCAGCAGGCTTGCGTTCGGAGTGCGTCACCAGCCCTGCCGTGCCGTCCGTCAGCCGCAGGAAGTGGCCTGCACGCACGGTCTTGGCCTGCACAGCCCAGTCGGGCCGGATGCCGTTCGGATCGGCGCGCAGTACCCATGCGTTCTCGTCGGGGCAAGTCATGCCGCCGCCGCCGCCGCTCGTGCCGCTGGAGGGGAAGTAGAAGGACACCTGGCCGACAAACAGGCGACCGTTTGCGGATTGAGCCACGATCCGGCTTTCCGTTGCATGCAGCGTCCTCGATCCGCCCGCGTAGGTGTCGTCGTCGTAGTACAGGTAGTACGTGTGCTGATTGCCGTCGTGCGGGCCGCTTACGGTGGTACTCGACTGGTTGTAGGCGAGCGTATCGGGGCCGACTCGGAGCGTGGCCGCGCTCGCCGTAATGGTCGCGCTGCTACTGGTGGCGCTGTAACTGATCGTGCCGCCCGACCAGCCGGCCCCATAGTTGCCCACGCCGGCCATGACCTGGTTGCGCAGGTCGCCCAGGCGGGCCCCACTTCCGGCGACGCGCACGTCGTTGATAGACAGGCGAACCTGGTCGAAGTAGGTCGTGCCGCCGCTCGTGTTCTTGTTGTAGAGCAGGATGCGGAAGTAGGACGAGCCAGAAGGCGCCGAAAACACGAGGCTCACCCGATTCCATGTGCTGTAGACCGGGTTGTCGCTTGAGGCGATGTAGAAGGCCGCTCCCGAGGCGTTGTAGAAGATCGCGGCCACTGAACCGGGCGCGCCAGACTGGCCGTAGACCTCCGCGACAACAGACACGGAGTCGCCCGCCTTGACTGGATACTTGCGGTTTGAGATGGCGCCGAAGTTCGCGCCCGCGTCGGACGACACCTGGAGCTTCTGTGCCCCAGAGAAAGGGCTGCTGGTAGACAGCGATAGCGTCGCGCCGCCGTAGCTCGACCACCCCGGCACGTTGCCCGCCGAGTCCAGCGCGAGTTCGAAGTCGGCGTTGTCGACTAACTCCGAAACCCAGCCCTGCATGGAACGCTGAAAAATCGAACCGTCCGGCAGTTCGTCCAGGCTGGTCAGCTGGCCCGACACGCGGCAGGCAGTCGCATTGATATACCCCGACGTGTGATTGACGTAGAGGATCGACAGCCGCACGAACGCCGCGTTGCTCGGCGCCGGTGCCTGCGCCTTGCTGTTGCACTGGAGGTAGCTGCCACCCGGGCCGCACGCCGGCTGGCCACTGGTGATGGTCAGGAAGGTGCCGCTGGCGTCGTACCACTTCAGCATGGCCGCGGCATAGGCGCCCGCGTTCGCTGAGAACGCCTGCAGGCAGACGACGCCGGTGACCACCTGGCCAGGCGCCACGGGCAAGTACGCCAGGTTGTTGGCGTAGGCCGACGACTGCCCCGCCTGCCCCGCATGCACCAGGTAGGTCGCAATCGGCGGATAGGGGCTGTTGACGGTGGCCTCCTGATAGAACTCGCCGCCAGCCACTGGCCCGGGGTTGGCCGTGAAGCTCCAGCCCGCCGTGCTGCCAGTGAAGTTGGCGTTACGCACCGAGGTGGAGAGACCGGCCTGGTCCGCTGCATCCTGCGCCGCATCGGCGCGCGCCTGCGCGGCGTCCGCCTTGGCCCTGGCCGCGGCATAGATCGCATTGAGAAGGGCTTGTCGGCTGGTGTAGACGTCCGCAAACTTGCTGCGGAAGGTGCTGCCGACGATGGTGGTGGCGCCCGCGAGGTTGTTCCACGCGGTGGGGCTGGTGAGCGTGCCTAGGTAGCTCGTGAGCGCGGAGACGGCGTTGTCGTAGGCGGTCTTCTGCGTCGTGATGCTGTAGGCCGTGGCTTGGGCATCGATACCGCCCTGCTCAGTCGTGATGACGTTGTAGTCGCGAATCACAACCGGCTTCTCGCCGGGCGTGAGTAGGTTGTCGCTGGCGATGTTCGCCAGCTCGGCATTGGCGGCTGCGGCGTCGCTCGCGGCTTGGTCGGTTTCGGCCTTCAGGGCGGCAAGGGTGAGCGTGCCAGCCGGGGGACTGGGCACTTCATGGGCGAGCGCCGCCGCCCAGTTTGACTTGGCTCCGCACGACGACACGTTGCGCGCCTGGAATTCGTACTGCTGGGAGCGGTCGAGCTTGGCAACGACCAGCTCACTGACGGAGCCGGCGATTTGCGGAGTGCTCCACGCCTCCCCGGAGTCCTTGACCCTCCAGCGAACCTCCATGTGATCGGCGGCAGTTTTCGTCATCTCAGGTCACCAGGACTGTTTCACGTTGTGGTGCAGCACGAATCGGCCCGGTGCGTGACCGGCCCAGAAGCAGGCGTTTTCGACCGTGATGTGCTGAACCATGCGCTGACCGATGGCGCGCATGTGCTTGACGCGCTCCCACCGCACGCCCTCGGCGTCCCGCACGGCCACGCTGCGGCCCGCTAGGTTCGGCGCCAGCACCAGGCCGTCCGGCGTGGGGATGGGCGCGGTGGTCGAACAGCTCAGCGTCACGCCCGATTCGGTGGTGATCTCCACGCATGGCGCCAGCTTCGGTTGCGCGTAGCTGACCGTGCCCGTGCGCGGCGCAAGCGATACCTCGTCGGCCAGTTGTAGGGTATCGCCTACGGCCACATCGCCCGCCTGACGCCCATCCGGCAAGAACGACTCCACGACGACACAGGCCCCGCCACCACTGCTTCCGCTGGGTAGGTTGAGCCGGTAATGCGATTTGCCGGGGCGCACGACGCCGCCCGATGGGTTGGAAGCACTCACGCCCGTTTCGGCGTAGATGATTCCGGCGTCATCGGGGGCGCTATCGCCAGCGCGGATGTAGACCACAGGCTCAGGCGGCGCATCGCACCAAAACTTGCCCGTGATGTCGGAGACAAAGGCGGGCGGCGCACCGCTATCGGCATCCCACACGGCTGGCGCGGCATCGACACAGGTCAGCGTGGCGGTGAAGTCGTCGCTCGGCTCGATGGCGCGCACGATCAGCTTTGCCACGCCACGGTTCACTTCGCCCAACACAAACAGGTCGCCAGCCGCACCGATGGCCGTATCCAGCGTTACTTG
>DASUJJ010000174.1:0-38872 GCA_036279335.1 Dyella sp. | reverse complement strand
GCCGGCATCCGCGCCGACCTGGCCGGGCGGCCCAAGCACATCTATTCGATCTGGAAAAAAATGCAGCGCAAGGCGCTGGAGTTTTCCGACCTGTACGACATCCGCGCCGTGCGCATCCTGGTCGACAGCGTGGCCGACTGCTACGCCGCGCTCGGCGTGGTGCACACGCTGTGGCCGCACCTGCCCGGCGAGTTCGACGACTACGTGGCGCGGCCCAAGGCCAACGGCTACCGCTCGCTGCACACCGCGGTGATCGGCCCGCGCGGCAAGACGCTGGAAGTGCAGATCCGCACCCACGAGATGCACCGCGCCAACGAGCTGGGCGTGGCCGCGCACTGGCGCTACAAGGAAGGCGGCGGCGCCGATGCCGAGTTCGAGTCGAAGATCGCCTGGATGCGCAAGCTGCTCGAGCCGCGTGCCGAGGGCGAAGGCGAGTTGGCCGCCGAGCTGCAGACCGAACTGCTGGAAGACCGCGTCTATCTGCTTACCCCGCGTGGCGAGGTGTTCGACCTGCCGCACGGCGCCACCGTGCTGGACTTCGCCTACCACGTGCATACCGAGGTGGGAAACCGCTGCCGCGGCGCCAAGGTCAACGGGCGCATCGTGCCGCTGACCTATCAGCCGCACAGCGGCGACCGGGTGGAGATTCTCACCACCAAGGTCGGCGAGCCCAGCCGCGACTGGCTCTCCGCCCACCACGGCTATCTCAACACGGCGCGGGCGCGCGAGAAGGTGCGCGCGTGGTTCCGCCGCATCGCGCACGACGCCAACCTTGCCGCGGGCCGCGCCATGCTGGAGCGCGAACTCAAGCGGCTGGCGATGCCCAACGCCGACCTCACCGGGCTGCCGGCGCAGTTCCACCTGAAGACGCAGGACGAGATGCTGATTGCGCTGGCGCTGGGCGAAGTGAACCCCGGCCAGATCACGCGCCAGTTGCAGGAGGCCGCGCAGCCGCGCGCCGCCACGGATGCTGCGCCGACGCTGCCTGCATCGCGCGCGCCGGCGATCGACCAGAGCGCGCTGAGCATCGAAGGCATCGGCAACCTGCTCACCGTGCTGGCGCGCTGCTGCCAGCCGCTGCCGGGCGATCCGGTGCGCGGTTTCGTCACCCGCGGGCGCGGCGTGTCGGTGCATCGCGCGGACTGCGCGGCGCTGGCGCGGCTGGCGCGGCGCGATCCCGAGCGGGTGATTGACGTGAGCTGGGGACGCGCAGCGGCGCAGGCCTACCAGGTCGACATCGAGCTGCACGGCTACGACCGCAAGGGCCTGCAGAAGGACGTCACGGCAGTGATCAGCAACGCGAATATCCCAATCATCGCCTCGTCCAGTCGCATGTTCGCGCGCACCGGCGAGGTGGAGATGCGCTTCACCCTGCGCGTGCGCGACTACGAGCAGCTCTCGCACCTGCTGGCCAAGCTGGTGGCGCTGTCCAACTTGGTGGATGCGCGGCGCATCGGCGCTCGCTGAGCCGGCTGGCAGTTGAACGGCCGTTCGCCTGCGGCCGGCCATCAGGAGGCCGGATGTTAAGCTGCGCAGGTTGAATCCACAGCGGTAGAACATGAGCGGACGCAATGACCCGCGCGGCCCGCAAGGGCGCACCGAGCCCACCGTGGGCAACCTCGACGACCTCGATCAACCGGTTGCTGCCGAGCCGTTGCCGGCCGACGACTTGCCGAGCGTCACGATGGATTCTGCACCGTGGCGCAGCGCCCCGCCCGCCGGCCGCCCGCCCGCGCCGGCTGCCACCGAGCCGCCCGCGCGCCGTGGCTGGCTGGTGCCGCTGGCGCTGCTGGTGGCAGTCGCCCTGATCACGCTGCTCTGGCTCAACCAGGATTCGCTGCGCGGCCTGTTGCCCCGCACCACCTTCAACGACGTGCTCTCGCGCGCCACTGCCGCGCTCGACGCCGGCCACCTCGACGGCAACGACGGCACCAGCGCGCGCGAGCTGTTCCTGGCGGCACGCGCGCTGGAACCCGACAACGACCGCGCGCTGGCCGGCCTGCGCAGCGTGGGCGAGGCCGAGCTGGTGCAGGCGCGGCAGCAGCTGGCCGCCGGCCAACTCGATGCGGCCACCCGTTCGGCCAGCGCCGCGCGCGAGCTGCTCGGCGGCGGCAATGAAGTCGACCAGCTTGATCGCAGCATTGCGCAGGCGCGCGCGCGGGGCATGCACGCCGATGACCTGATCGACCGCGCCCGCCAGGCGCTGTCCGAAGGCCGCCTCGAGGGTGATGACGGCGCCGCAGCCCTGTTTGCCAAAGTGCTGGCTGCCGATCCGGCCAACGCGGTGGCCGCGCATGGGCTGGACCAGGTCGCCGGCACTTACGCCGAGCAGGCGCGCAAGGCGCTGGACGCCGGCGACGCCGCTACGGCCAGTGCCGTCATCAACAAACTTGCCTCGCTGATGCCGCGCTACGGCGATCTGCCGGCGCTGCGCGCGCAGCAGGCGCAGGTGCAGCGCGCGCACGACGAGGCGGTGAACCAGGCGGTCAGCCAGGGCATGGAGGCGCTGCGCGCCGGCCACATCACCGGCAGCGGCGACGACACCGCGCTGGCGCTGTTCCAGAAGGCGCTCGCGCTCGATCCGCCCAATGCCGACGCGCGTGCCGGCCTGGGCAAGGTGGTGCAGGCGCTCACCGTGCAGGCCAACGCGCTGATCGACAGCGGCAGCATGGACCAGGCCAGGGCGCTGCTGGATCAGGCCGATGCCCTGGCGCCCAAGTCGGCCGATCTCGCCGCCGCGCGCGCGCGCCTGCGTCAGGACGGCAAGCAGGCGGCACCCGCCTCGGCGAGCACGGTCGCTACGCCGGATGCGGCGACGCCGAAGCAGGACGCCAGCCTGCTGCCGGCGATGCTCTCGCCCGAGCAGCGCGCCAAGGTGGATGCGCTGGTGGCACAGGCACGCGCCGCCGCGGAGCGCGGCGACATCATGCTGCCCCCGGGCGACAGTGCATATGATCTCTACCGCGGCGCGCTCGCCATCGACGGCAACAACACCGCGGCCCGCGACGGCCTGCAGAATCTGCCGGCGGTGGTGGTGCGGCTGTTCAACCAGGCGCTCGACGACGGCCGCCTGGCCACCGCCGGTGACATGCTCGGCAACCTGGGCGATCTCGCCCCCGGCGATCCGAACCAGAATCAGTTGCGCAACCGCCTTGCCAGCGCCTGGCTCGATCGCGCCGAGCAGCAGCTCGATACCGGTGATCGCACCGGCGCGGCGCAGTCGCTCGAACGCGCGCGCAAGCTGGTGCCGCAGCATCCGCGCCTGCCGGAGCTGTCGGCGCGCCTGACCTCGGAACCGTGAACGCATGACGGTCCTGGTGCTGGGGGCGAGCAGCCAGATCGGCCATTTCCTGCTGCCCCGGCTGCGTGCGGCCGGCCATGACGTGCTGGCGGTCAGCCGCCGCGGGCAGATCTCGGACGAGCAGGTGCGCTGGATCGTGGGACACCTGCCCGAGGCGATGCCGCGCCCGCTACCCGCACTCAGCGGCATCGTCAGCTATGGCCCGCTGCTGCCGTTCGCGCGCTGGCTCGATCAGGCCGATATCAGCGGCACGCCGCGCATCGTGGCGACCAGTTCGATGAGCGCGCAGAGCAAGTGCGATTCGGCGGTACCGGCCGAGCGGGCGATCGCGCAAACGCTGCGCGAGGGCGAAGCGGCGCTGGCGCAGGCCTGCGCCCGGCGCGGGTTTGGCTGGATCGTGCTGCGGCCGACCATCGTCTACGGCGCCGGACTGGACCGCAGCTTCACCCCGGTGGCCCGGCGCGCGGCGCGCTGGCGCGCGTTTCCGCTGCCCATGGGCTCGGGCCTGCGCCAGCCGGTGCACGCGGACGACATCGCGCAGGCCAGCGTGGCGGCGCTGCGCGAGGACGCGCCCAGCGGCCACGTGCTCGCCATCGGCGGCGGCGAACGGCTCAGCGCGGCGGCGATGTTCGCCCGCGTGCGCGACAGCCTGCCGGTGACTACGCTGCCGCTGCCGATCCCGCGCGTGCTGCTGCGGCTCGGTCAGCAACTGCGGCCGTCGCTGCGCGGGCCGCTGGTTCGTCTGGAGCAGGATCTGGTGGCCGACAACGCCGAGTTGACCCGTCTGCTCGGCGTGCAGCCGCGCGGATTTCAGCCCGACGCGCGCAGCTGGGGTCTGCCGGCGCGCTGATCGTCAGCGTTTGCGCCCGCGCGTGCCCGCCTGCTGCCTCCGAAACCCGGGGCGCATTCATATTGGCGCCGGGCAGCAGGGCCTATCATGGTTTTTCGCTTCAGCCCGGAATCCCACGCGTTGGCCTTGTTGACCCGCCTTCAATCATTTGTCCGCACCGCGTGGCCCTGGGTGCGCGTGCCGTTCTGGATCGGCATGGGCCTGTTGTTCGGTTTCCTGCTGCCGTACACGCTGATCCTCAACAAGCGCGTGCAGGATCGCTTCAACGACCTGGTGTTCGCGGTGCCCACCCGCGTTTACGCGCGGCCGCTGGAGCTGGCGCCCGGCGTGGCGATGACGCCGGCCGCGCTGGAGCTGGAGCTGACCTTCGCCGGCTACAGCAACGACGGCAAGGGTGAGGTGGCCGGCCGCTGGGCGAAGCAGGGTTCGCGCTACACGATCGCCTCGCGCGGCTACGCCGGCCCGGATGGCGGCGAACTGCCCAAGCGCCTCCGCGTCACGCTCAGTCATGGCCAGGTGTCCGCACTGGCCGATGCCGACAGCGGCCAGCCGCTCAAGCTCGGCCATCTCGATCCTGCGCGCATCGCCACGGTGTACGGCGCGCAGCAGGAGGAGCGGCGCATCGTGCGCCTGGCCGACGTGCCGCCGCTGCTGATCACCGGCCTGCAGGCGGTGGAGGATCGCGATTTCAAGCACCATATCGGGCTGGACTTCAGCGCCATTGCGCGCGCGGCGTTCGCCAACCTGCGCGCGGGCCATACGGTGCAGGGCGGCTCCACGCTCACCCAGCAGCTGGTGCGCAACCTGTTCCTGGACCGCAACCAGAATTTCACCCGCAAGTTCAACGAGGCCATCCTGTCGCTGCTGATCGAGGCGCACTACCCGAAGGACCGCATCCTGCAGGCGTACATCAACGAGGTGTTCCTCGGCCAGCAGGGCAACCAGGCGGTGCACGGTTTTGCGGCGGCAGCCGAGTTCTACTTCGGTCGCCGGCTGGAGGATCTGCGCCCGCAGGAAATCGCCCTGCTGGTGGGCATGGTGAAGGGGCCGAGCTATTACGATCCGCGCCGCTATCCCAAGCACGCCCTGCAGCGGCGCAACCTGGTGCTGCAGGAGTTCGTGCAGACCGGCCTGATCACGGCCGCGCAGGCCAAGGTGGCGCAGGCGGCCCCGCTGGGCATCGCCGACAACGCGCAGCTGCCGCACAACCGCTTTCCCGCCTTCATGGACCTGGTGCGCAGCCAGATCACCGCCGATTTCGACGACGACACGCTGCGTGCCGGCAACCTGTCGATCTTCACCACGCTGGACCCGGCCGCCCAGCTCTACGCCGAACAGGCGGTGACCAGCACGGTGAAATCCCTGGGCAAGCGCGGCGAAGCGGTGCAGTCCGCCGGCGTGGTCACCGATGCGCACACCGGCAGCGTGCTGGCGGTGGTCGGCAGCAAGATCCCGGGCGATACCGGCTTCAATCGCGCCATCGACGCGCAGCGCCCGGTGGGCTCGACGATCAAGCCGTTCGTCTACCTGGTGGCGCTCACCGATCCCTCGCGCTGGAACCTCGGCACGTTGCTGGACGACAGCCCGATCAGCATGCCCCAGCCGGATGGCACGATGTGGCAGCCGCAAAACGACGACAACCAGAGCCACGGCATGCTGCCGATGGTCGATGCGCTGGCGCACTCGTGGAACCTCGCCACCATCCATCTGGGGCTGCAGGTAGGGCTGCCGCGCATCAAGGCATTCCTGGAGTCGTTCGGTTTCACCGACATCAACCCCGGCCCGTCGCTGCTGATCGGCGCGCAGGACATGGCGCCACTGCAGCTGGCCCAGCTCTACCAGTACCTCGCCTCCGACGGCCACGCACTGCCGCTGCTGGCCGTGCGCGGCGTGCTCGACGGCAACGGTCGCACCATCAAGCGCTACGAGGTGCAGCCCGGGCCGGGCGAGTACCAGACCGCGGTGCGGCTCACCACCTGGGCCTTGCAGCAGGTGGCGCTGTTCGGCACCGCGCATTCGATCGGCGACTCGGGCCTGGCCTGGCTCCATGCCGCCGGGAAGACCGGCACCAGCAATGACACGCGCGACAGCTGGTTCGCCGGATTCACCGGCGAGCACCTGGCGGTGTTCTGGATGGGTCGCGATGACAACAAGCCCACCGGCCTGTTCGGTGCCACCGGCGCGCTGCGCGAGTGGCGCGCCTTGTTCGCCAAGCTGCCGACCCGGCCGCTGTCGGCCGATCCCGGCCCCGGCCTGGAGCTGGTGTGGATGAATCCATCGACCGGCCGGCGCACCGACCCGCAGTGCGAGGGCGCGCGCCAGATTGCGGTGGTGGCGGGCAGCCTGCCGCCGGATACCGAAGGCTGTTTCTGGCAGCACGTGGGTGATTTCTTCGGCGTCAGCCCCGACAATCCGCCGCCCGCCGATTCCGTTCCCGTTCCGGCTCCCGCTCAGCAATAGACCGATATTTCCTCATGTCCGTGTTTCGCAAGCTGCGTCGATTGACGCCCGTACCCCTCGCACTGCTCATCGCCGGTTGCGCCCTGTTTGCCGAGCCGCCGCCGCCGGCGCCGGAGCGTTCGGCGCGGCCCAGCTACGATCTGGTGGCGGCGATACGCGCCGCGGGCGAGCGCGAACAGTCGATCATCTCCGTCAATCCGCTGCGCGATCCGGCCGTCACCGCGCTGCAGGACGGCGCGCAGGCCGATGAGCGCGCCGGCCGCTACGCCGAGGCCGCCGCCAAGCTCGACCAGGCGCTCACGCTCAGCCCCGACTCGCCGGACCTGCTGCAGGATCGCGCCGAGATCGCCGTGCGCCTGCGCGATTTTTCGCGCGCCGAAAAGCTGGCGCACCAGTCGTGGTCGCTCGGCCCGAAGCTCGGCCCGCTGTGCGCGCGCAACTGGCAGACCATTGTGGAGATGCGCCTGCAGGCCGGCGACAGCGCCGGCGCCGCCAGCGCACGCAAGTGGGTGCTGACCTGCCACAAGGCCGGCGTCAACCGCTACTGAAGCGTCCCGCCAGCCGCTGGGTCTGGTGCTCTTCGCAGGCCATCCGTTGCGCTTGTCGAACGGGTGGCGCAGTCGCCGTGCGGTGGCCAGCGGCGCGGCCCGGCGGTCGGGGCTGAAGCCCCTCGCACAGCGCCCGCCCGGTGTTGATTTGGTGTCTGATATTTATGGGAGGGCGGTCGCGGCTGAAGCCCCTCGCACAGAACTCCCCCTGGATCTGGTTTGTGACTTTGTGGGAGCGGCTTCAGCCGCGATCCGTCTTCCCTGATTCGCCGCGGTGGAAACCCACTCGCGCAGAGGCCGTGACGCCATCGCCCGCGGAGCGAACCTCTCGTCGCACAACGGACCCTCCGCCATACTTGCTGGATGATCGATTTCGATGACGCCGCGCCCGACGACGTCGGCGCGCTGCTTGGCGCCGACGGTCCGTTTGCCCGCGAGCTGCCCAACTTCGCCCCACGCGCCGCGCAGCAGGACATGGCGCGCGCCGTGGCGCATGCGATCGCCGAGCGCGACACGCTGATCGCCGAGGCCGGCACCGGCACCGGCAAGACCTTCGCCTACCTCGTGCCGGCGCTGCTGTCCGGCGTGCGGGTGATCGTTTCCACCGGCACCAAGGCGCTGCAGGATCAGCTGTTCTTCCGCGACCTCCCGCGCGTGCACTCGGTGCTCGGCAGCCGGCTGAAAACCGCGTTGCTGAAAGGGCGCGCCAACTATCTCTGCCTGTACCGGCTCGACCAGACGGTGCGCGACGGCGGCAGCGTGGATGCGGTGCAGGCCAACCAGCTCGCGGCGATCCGCACCTGGTCGGCGCGCACGCGCCACGGGGACCGCATGGAGCTGGCCGAGGTACCGGAGGAATCGCCGCTGTGGCCGCGCGTGACTTCCACGCCGGAGAACTGCCTGGGCGTGGAGTGCGCGTTCTACGACGACTGCCACGTGGTGAAGGCCCGGCGCGAGGCGCAGGAGGCCGACGTAGTGGTGGTGAACCACCATCTGCTGTTCGCCGATCTCGCGCTCAAGCAGGAGGGCTTCGGCGAGATCCTGCCCGGCGCGCAGGCGTTCATCCTCGACGAGGCGCATCAGGTACCCGAGCTGGCCGGGCAGTTCTTCTCGCAGAGCGTGAGCGCGCGCCAGCTGTCCGAACTGGGCCAGGACACGCTGGCCGAATGCGCCGGCATCACCGGCGCGATCGGCCTGCTGCTGGAGCCGGTGGAAGCGCTGCAGGACGCGTTGAAGAAACTGCGCGCGGCGATGGAGTCGCTGCCGTCGCGCGGCCCGTTCGCCGAGCTGGAAAGCCGCGCGGCCGTGCGTGACGGCCTGCACCAGGTGACCGAGCTGGTCGCCACGCTGTCCGACCAGCTGGCCTCGCAGGCCGAGCGGTCGCGCGGCTTCGCCAACGTCTACGAGCGCTCGCTGATGCTCGCCGAACGGTTGGAGCGCATCGTCGAGGGCCAGGCCGGCGAGGCGCGCGGCCACGACGTGCGCTGGTATGAGCTGTTTCCGCGCGGCTTCGCGCTTCATGCGACGCCGCTGGACCTGGCCGCGCCGCTGCGCGCGATGCGCGAGCGCACCCAAGCGGCGTGGATCCACACCTCGGCCACGCTGTCGGTGGGCGGCGAGTTCGGCCACTTCGCGCGCCAGCTGGGGCTGGAGGGTCCGCAGACGCTGAGCCTGGAGAGCCCGTTCGACTACGCGCGCCAGGCGCTGTGCTACCTGCCGCCGGGGCTGCCTGATCCGGCCGCGCGCGACTACACCGACAAGGTGATCGACGCGGTGTTGCCTGTACTGGAAGCCTCGAACGGCCGGGCCTTCCTGCTGTTCACCTCGCACCGCGCGCTGCGCCGCGCCGCCGAGCTGCTGCGCACGCGCGTGCCGTGGCCGCTGTTCGTGCAGGGCGAAGCACCGCGGCACCGGCTGCTGGAGGAGTTTCGCGCCAGCGGCCACGGCGTGCTGCTGGGCGCGGCGAGTTTCTGGGAAGGCGTGGATGTGGCCGGCGAGGCGCTGAGCGTGGTGGTGATCGACAAGCTGCCGTTCGCCGCGCCCGACGATCCGGTGCTGCAGGCGCGGCTGGAGGCGCTGGAGCAGGCCGGCATCAATCCGTTCATGGGCTGGCAGGTGCCCAGCGCGGCGATCGCGCTGAAGCAGGGCGCGGGGCGACTGATCCGCGACGTGCACGACCGCGGCGTGCTGGTGCTGTGCGATCCGCGCCTGGTGAGCAAGGGCTACGGCAAGCTGTTCCTGGCCAGCCTGCCGCCGATGCCGCGCACGCGCGAGCCGGACGACGTGCGTGCGTTCTTTGCGGCACCGGCACCGGACGACGGCAGCTAGGGGCGTTCCTCGCCGTGCATGCGGCAGTACCGGCGGCAAGGCTGGTCCTGCGCCACGGTTGCCGCGGAGAGGGCACTGGGATTGCCCCGTGCGCGGCCATGACGCCGGGGACGTGGCGCGCGCCCTGGGTGCCGTGCGGGAGATTTCGCGCCAGTGAGGTCTGCAGCCGAGGCTTCCCCGCGACGCGCGGTGGCCGGTGACCGCATGGTTCCCGTCACCCGCCCGGACATTGGCGCATTCGCTGCGCGGCGCCTGCGCGCTACCGCGCCGCTTGGCTATGATCCAGGCTTCCAGCGGGGAGGGTGGCGCATGGCCAAGGTCATCGGATTGGGCGGGGTGTTTTTCCGGGCGCGCGATCCGCAGGCGCTGGCGCAGTGGTACGCCACGCACCTGGGGCTCCAGCTCGATCCGTCGTTCGGCGGCGTGCGCTTCGACGAGGACGCAACGCGGCCCGGCTTCACGTTGTGGACGCCGTTCGACCAGGACACCGGCTATTTCGGCGACGACGCGCAGCCGTTCATGCTCAACTTCCGCGTCGACGATCTCGACGCCCTGCTTGCCGCGCTGGCGGCAGCGGGGGTGTGGATCGACCCGGCCCGCGAGGACGGCGAGTTCGGCCGCTTTGCCTGGATCCGCGATCCGGAGGGGCGGCGCGTGGAGCTGTGGCAGCCGCCCGGCTGAACCTCGGGGCGGCATCGCGTCGCGTCATGGTGCGGCGCAAGGTGCATACGTATTCAGGGCGAGCCGGCCGCGTGGGCCGCGCAGAATCGAACGGACGTCAACAGCAAGGGGTGGGGAGAGACGATGGCAATGACTGAGACCACGGCGGACGCCGAACAGCACGCCACGCTGCGCGTGGTGGTGATCGCGGCGGCAGCGGCGCTGGGCGGCTTCCTGTTCGGCTTCGACACGGCGGTGATCAACGGCGCGGTGGATGCCATCCGCGGCGCGTTCGGCCTCAATGCGGCGGCGATCGGCATCACCGTGTCCTGCGCGCTGCTCGGCTCGGCCGCCGGCGCGTGGTACGCCGGCTCGCTGGCTGACCGCTTCGGCCGCGTGCGCACCATGCAGGTGGCGGCGCTGCTGCTGGCGATCAGCGCACTCGGCTCGGGGCTCGCCTTCAGCGTGTGGGACCTGATCTTCTGGCGCCTGGTCGGCGGCATCGGTGTGGGCGTGGCCTCGGTGATCGCGCCCACCTACATCGCCGAGGTGTCGCCGGCGGCGGTGCGCGGGCGGCTGGGCTCGATGCAGCAGCTGGCGATCGTGCTGGGCATCTTCGTGGCGCTGCTCAGCGACGCCTGGCTGGCCGGTGCGGCCGGTGGCGCGGCCGGCACCATGGCGTTCGGGCTGGCCGCGTGGCGCTGGATGTTCCTGGTGGCGGTGATCCCCGCCGTGATCTACGGCGGCCTGGTGCTGGGCGTGCCGGAGTCGCCGCGCCACCTGGTCGCCAAGGGCCGGCTTGCCGAGGCCAAGGACGTGCTGCGGCAAGTGCTGGGGCTGCGCAGCGAGAGCGCGCTGGAGCGCAAGGCGCAGGACATCGCGCACAGCCTGAAGATGGAATACCGCCCGCGCCTGCGCGACCTGCGCGGCCCCGTCGCCGGCCTGCTGCCGGTGGTGTGGGTGGGCATCCTGCTGTCGGTGTTCCAGCAGTTCGTGGGCATCAACGTGATCTTCTACTACTCGTCCACGCTGTGGCATTCGGTGGGCTTCAGCGAGGCCGACTCGTTCACCATCACCGTGGTCACCTCGGTGGTGAACGTGCTGGTGACCCTGGTGGCGATCGCGCTGGTCGACAAGATCGGCCGCAAGCCGCTGCTGGTGATCGGCTCGGCCGGCATGGCGCTCACCCTGGGCGTGATGGCGTGGTGCTTCTCGCAGGCCACCGGCAGCGGCACCGACCTGGTGCTGCCGGCGGCGGTCGGCCCGGTCGCGCTGGTGGCGGCCAACGCCTACGTGGTGTTCTTCGGCCTGAGCTGGGGGCCGATGGTGTGGGTGCTGCTGGGCGAGATGTTCCCCAACCGCATCCGCGCGATCGCGCTGGCGGTGGCGGCCTCGGCGCAGTGGCTGGCCAACTTCGTGATCAGCTCCACCTTCCCGGCGCTGGCGCAGGTGGGGCTGACGTTCGCCTATGGCCTGTATGCGGGCTTTGCGCTGCTGTCGCTGTTCTTCGTGCTCAAGGCGGTACGCGAGACCAAGGGCATGGAGCTGGAGGACATGCCCGGCTGATCCCGGGCCCATCCCCCGCCGCGCGACAAGGCCGCCTGCGGGCGGCCTTGTCGTGTCCCGCGCACGCGGGTCGCCGTGGTGCCGGCTATCATGCGCGGCGATGAACCTCCTCGCGCTGGAAACCTCCACCGAATCCTGTTCCGTTGCCCTCGTGCACGGCGACAGCCTGATCGTGCGCAGCGAGCTGGCGCCGCGTCGCCACGCCGAGCTGGTGCTGCCGATGGCCGAGGCCCTGCTGGCTGAGGCCGGCCTCGGCCGGCATGCCCTCGATGCGATCGCGGTGGGCCGCGGGCCCGGCGCATTCACCGGCGTGCGGCTGGGCATCGCGCTGGCGCAGGGCATGGCACTGGCGCTGGACCGCCCGGTGGTACCGGTGTCCTCGCTCGCCGCGCTGGCGCTGGAGGCACCGGAGGACGACGGCGATGCGGCGATCCTCGCCGTGATCGACGCGCGCATGGGCGAGATCTACGCGGCCAGCTTCCGCCGCGACGGCCTCGGCGGCCTGGAGCCGCTGGACGAGGAGCGCGTGACCACGGCCGAAGCGCTGACCCTCCCGGCGGCGTCGGGCTGGCATGTGGTCGGCACGGGCTGGGGCACCTATCGCGACGCGCTCGCCGCCGCGCTGGCCGGCGCGCCGCTGCTCTCGGCGGGCGCCGGGCATTACCCGCAAGCCGCCCACGTGGCCCGACTGGCGGTGCGCGAGGCGGCGGCCGGCCGCTTGCTGCCGCCCGAGCAGGCGCTTCCGGTGTACCTGCGCGACAAGGTCGCGCTCACCCTCGCCGAGCAGGGCCGCGGCTGAGCGCCAGGCAGCCTGGAGGGAACTGAGCTCGCGTTCCCCATGCGCCGGCGTGTCATCGGCCGCGTCGCCCTGACGATCACCGACATTCCGCACAGCGCATCTACGTTGCCCGGCAACGCCCCGCCGGCATCACCAGCGTGCGCACAGGGCGCCGACCCGCGTCCTGCCGCCACCGGGGTGCGTCGGTTCGGTAGCCACAGGCGCCGCCGGCGGTCCATCGGTCGGCGACCATGGCCGCGGTGGCACGTCACGCCCCCCAACCCCTGCGCCGCACAGGGCATGTCCGCTTTGCCCGAGGTTTTCCGCTAACCGGACAAACCCTGTGACCGGACGATCCTCATGCACGCCCCAACCCGTTCTTTCCTATGCCTTGCCCTGCTCGGGCTGGTGGCCTGCTCGCCGAAGGAAGGCGCGCAGGACGCGGCACCACCGGCCGGCAAGCCAACCACGCCGGCAGGTGCGGTGAACGCCGACTTCGCCCGGCTCAGGGCGCAAGGGCCGGAGGCGTTGCCGCGCGAGGTGACCCGACTGGAATACCCGCTGACACGCAGCCTGATGAAGGCCGGCGGGCTGGATGCAGCACTCGGTGGCGATGCCAAGGCCGATGCCGCGTTGCGTGCCCTGTATGCCTCCTACGAAATCAAGGCAGCCGAACTGGCGGCGACCTTGCCGACGCTGTTCGACAAGCGCAGCGGTGGCGGTGGTGGCTACGGCAGCGGCGGCAATGCAGGTGTCGCCGGCACGGCCGCCTCCACCGGTCTTGCCGGCATCCAGGGCGCGGTGGGCGAGCAGGCCTGGGAGCGTGGGCAGGAAGAGGGTCAGCCCTCGGGCAGCGAGACCGTGGATACGCCGAACGGCTCGGCCACCGTGGACTGGAACGAGAACGGCTACACCACCACCACGACATTCGAAGGCCATCTTCCCGAGGGCCTTGAGGGCAAGGTCACCACCAGGGTCAAGTCCGTGGCCTGCCCCGATGCGCAGGGCAAGGTGGAGGTGGAGTTCGAGTCCGTCTCCGACCTCGGCGCCGGGGACGGCAGCGCGCAAACGAAGCTGCGCTCGAAGCTGGTCCAGCACCTCGACGACGACGCCAACCTGATCGACGACGACATGGATTCGGACGTGCACGTCGAACAGAGCACCGGCAGCGGCAGCCAGGTGGATGTCACGGATACGCTTTCCACCAGCCGCGGCGAGCTCGGCTCGACGGTCAACGGACGCAGCCGCAGCGCCAGCGACGAGGACGTGCAGCTGGCGCAGGGCTTGGCCAAGGTCGGCAGGTTCGCGGCGATGAGCGCGCTGGATGCGGCGAAGAAGGCCTGGGAATCCGGCAAGTGCGTGGATCTGCAGGTCCGCAGCGACCCCGCCAAGCGCAAGGGTGCACGCCCCAACACCGCCTATACGCTTTACGCCGAGCCGCGCGCAAAGATCGATGGCATGCCCACCCGCGGCACGGTCAAGGCCACGCTCAACGGCGCCAACCGCCTGAATCCGACCGGCAAGGTCAAGGCGGACGCGACGTTCGACTATGCCAATCCGGAGAAGAAGGACCAGAGCGCCAGCATCGACTTCGAAGCGCGCAGCAGGCGCGGCGTCGGCAAGGCGACTCTTGAGTTCGACACCCGGAAGTCGGGCTACCGGGTGACCGGCGGCGGGGGCGATCCGGTCAACCAGGTCGTCTGCGCCATCGACAAGCCGTTCGTGCTCAACGGCAAGTTGTTCGGCGTGGAGTTCAGCGGTGGCTTGAGCGGCAGTTACAAATTCGTGCGCTCGCCGAACATTCCCGGGCTGCGCTGGAAGGCCCACGGCAGCTACCGCATCGTGTTTCCCAATGGCGAGGACAAACCCGGCGCGATGACCACCGACGGTGGTGGCACCACCACGGCCGGCAGCCTGTCGCGCACCACCAGTGGCGGCGAGCAGTTCACCCTGACGCCCGTCGAGGATTGCGGAGGTGAGTCATGAGCGCGCATACGATGTCGGCATCGCGCCGTTGGCACGTTGCACGCCTCTGGCGCGGGCCGATGCCCTGGGCCTGCCTGCTGGCGCTGGGCGCGCTTGCCATCCGTCCGGCATCGGCGCAGAGCCTGGGCAACCTGTTCAAGCAAGCGGTGAAGCAGGCCGCGACGCAGGCCACCGAAGAGGTCGAGCACCGGGCCCAGGCACGCCTCGCCGGGCAAGTCGACGGTGGTCGCAGCCAGGCGGGTGTGGCGGGTGGCCGCTTGCCCGATGACTCGCTTGCTGCACGGGAGGCCGCCCTTGCGCGCCTGCGCTCGGCCACGCCGCATCCGGTATGCAAGGCCCCCGGCACGATGGGACAGGTCTACGGCAGCACCTGCAACAGCCGGGAATTCCCGGCGCCGCCGCTGCTGGCTGCGCCCACGCTGTCATGGGAAACCAAGCCGGGCTGGTGGGGCGCGTGGTCGCCCTTCCTCGTCGGCAACCTGATGCTGACCGGCAGCTGCAACAACGACGACAACGCCGGCATCTCGGCGCTGGACATGCGCAGCGGCAAGACGGTGTGGCGGATCGCCAGCGTCTGCGCGACCGGCAACCGGCGCGGCACCATGGGCAATGTCGCCTTCTTCGAATTGCCAACCGGCCAGGTGCTGCTGGTGTATCCCAGGAGCGATGGCGGCCCGGCTGACTACTATGTCCTGGATGTGAAGGCAGGGCGCATCGCCGGATCGCTCAAGCCCGCGGCCAACGTTGCGCTGCGCGGCCTCGGCGGCAGCTTCACCGGCGTCAACCAGTCGAAGCAGGACGGCGTGAGCAACCTGCTCGGCCTGAGCCCCACGCTGGACCGGGTGCTGTGGCGCAATCGTGGCTTCCGCCTGGCCATGCGCGATGACGATCCGCATTACCAGCCCACCTTCAGCCCGTCGGCCTTGGTCGACGGGGTGCTGCTCCTGTCCGCGCGCAGCCTGGACCAGGCCGAGCCGCCAACGCGGCAACTCCATGCCATCGATCCGCGCAATGGGCAAACGCTGTGGCGGCACGACCGCCAACCGGTGGCCCAGCGCGGCGGTGGCGGGGAGGGCTGGCGCTCCGACGACGGTACCCCGATGGTGGCCGACGGCAAGGCGATCATCCGAGTGCAGGGCCTGCTTGGCGCCGCGGCCAACGGCACGGCGC
Source organism: Dyella sp. (assembly GCA_036279335.1). GTDB lineage: Bacteria > Pseudomonadota > Gammaproteobacteria > Xanthomonadales > Rhodanobacteraceae > Dyella_A. The sequence goes on along the minus strand of DASUJJ010000174.1, from coordinate 23,225 downwards.
CGGACGGCGACGCGCTGCGCGCGCTGGATCCGCGTACCGGGGCAGAGGCCTGGACCACGCGCCCGGTCGCGGGCACGTCCATCGACAACCGCGTGGCGGTCGCCGGCATGCTGGTCGCGGAAGTGCGCCGTGGCGGCGCGCGTGAGCTGTGGGGCTACCGCCTTGCCGACGGCACGCTGGCGTGGCGTCGGCCGGTGTCGGAACAGGCGCGGCTGCTGGCCTCCGCCGGGGGCGTGTTCTACGTGTCCGAACGCGTGCCGGCCGGACGCGGCAGCGACCAGGACTATCGCCTGCAGGGACTGGATGGCGAATCCGGGACGCTGCTGTGGACCACCACGGTGCCGGGACACAACCTGGACCTCGACGGGGGCTGGGGCATCGAGCCCGATCCCCGCCGCCGGGGATCGCAAGGCCCGGCCTGGCGGATCGGCCCCGATGGGGCGATCTACGGGGTGACCCTGACCGGAGCCTTCAAGCTGCAATGAGCCGGCGATCGCTCGCCGCATCGAGCCCGCCACTGCCACCGTCACGCCCTTGCCGGAGCTTCCCGATGAAAGCGCGCCATCCCGTCCTCCTTGCCTTGCTGCCGTGCGCTCCCGCCGCGCATGCGCAGCCATGGCTGGTCAGCCACGCCATCAATAGCCAGATCATGGAAACCGCGATCTGCGACAGCGCGCTGCGCAAGCACGAGCGGCTGCCCGATGTCTGCGCGAAGTATCCGCGCTACGGCGGTCAGGTGACGCCGGGCCAGACCACGGCATCGAGCCGCCCCGCTGCGCCAACGGCGACGCTGTTCACCCCTGTGGCGGGCGTCGACGCGGTGAAGCAGCTGGCCGACAGCCTGGGCAACACGCCGGAGGAGCGAAGCCAGATCCTGCAACTGGCCGGCGCGGGCAGGGAGATGTTCGCGCTCAAGTACCAGGGCAGGTGGCAGAACACGATCGCCGGCGCAATGACTTTCTTCATCACTGCCGTGGCCACCGTGCAGACCGGACGCGAGCCCGATGCCGATGCGCAGCAGCGGCTGTTCGAGTCACTCAATGCGACTCTCGCGCAGTCGGACATCGTCCGTGCCCCGGACAAGGACAAGACGGCGCTCTACGACGTCCTGCTCGCTGCCGCCGGCCTGCCGCTGGTGTTCTACGTGGACGGCAAGCAGCACGACAATGCCGCGCAGATCGAACAGGCGAGGGCGATGGCCGCCGGCTTCAGCAGGACATTGCTGCACGTCGAACCGCAGGCACTCAGCGGCATGGTGTCGCCGGCCGAATCCACCGCTTCGACGGCGCCCGCAGCGAGCGGTGATCGCCTGCCCGACGGGCACTACGACTGCCTGATCCTTTCGATGACCGTCGGCACGTCGTTTTCGACCCGGTATCAACCGACCGGGATGTCATTTGCCATCGCCGGCCATGCGTATTCGGCCACCGCCGGCGGCGGTACGGTCGCTGTCTCGCCGGACGTGGTGGCCTTCCGTGGCGGCGCCTATGACGGCTGGAAGGGAGCGCGCCTCAACGGTGCCATCGTGTTCCGCAAGACCGATCACGCGAACCCGCAGGCAGGCGATGGTATCCGGGCGGGCGACTTCCGCTGCGCCCGCACCTCCGGATAACCAAGGCATCACGCCAACGCCTGGCGCGCAGCCGGTGCAGCCGGCGCCCGCCGGACACGCATGCCACCCGACGCGAACCCCGGCGCGCGCCGGGTGGACACGCCATGCCGGGCGTCCTCATCACCGGGAGCACATCATGATTCGCAGCCTCGCAATCACCATGCCCTTGATCCTCGCTTGCGCCGCATGGGCGCCGGCGGCACACGCCGATTCGGTCAATGGCGGCAAGGGCGCTGCCGAACAATGCGTCAAATTTCAGCATGCCCGCAGCGACCAGCAGATCGCGTCCTGCTGCGCGGACATGCTCGATGGCGTGGGCGGCGAACAGGCGCAGCAGGAATGCGTCAAGGCCGGCAAGGCGATGGCGAACCGCCACAAGGAGACGGCGACCGGAAGGAAGTGACGTCACGGCGTGACGCGCACCGCCGCGTTGTTGCTGCGCCGTCCCCAGGCTCGGGACAGACCTTGTCGGGCAGGGCCCGGTACCGGGAAGAGCGAGGCCCGCGGTGCTGCCGGCGGCGGCTGGTGCGCTCAGCGCAGCCCGAGTCGCCTGGCGAGGTTTTCCGCCCTGGCGCGATCCACCTGCTGGGGCAGGACCGAATCGCGCATGACCGGGAGCGCCAGCGCGAGCAGCGTGCGCGCCTCGGTCGCGTTCCTGCGTTCGAACCTGATGTCCGCCAGCTCCGCGCGGGCGGCCGCCACGTCGAAGCGATTGCCGACGACCTGCAGTGCCGCAAGGGCCTCGCGCTGCCTGGCTTCCGCCGTGGCGAGGTCGCCGCGCAGGCGCGCGAACCCCGCCTCCTCGCGCAGGTATTGCGCGAACTTGACGTGGGTCGGCGGCAGGCCACGCTTCAGGAAGCGCGCGCGTGCCTCGTCCAGCAGCTTCTGGCCGTTCGTGGCATCACCCGAACGCAGTGCGGCCTCGACCATCGTTTCCAGCACCAGCGCATAGTTCTCGGAATCGACGCCTTCCGCATCGCGCACGCGCGCCAGCAAGGCGTCGAGCAGCGGCCTGGCCTCGGCATCACGGCCGTTCGCGAGCAATGCCTTGGCGTACTTCACTTCCACCGACGTCCGGAAATCGTCGCCCGGAGCGATATAGGCCTTCGGCAGGATGGCGATGGCGCGTTCGGACACCGCCAGGCTTTTCGCGTAATCGCCGACGGCGTACTGCAGCATGGCTTCATTGCCGGAGGCGATGGCGAGATTGCGCGGCCCGAGGTCTGCCATCGGCATGAAACGCAGGTCGTCCTGGTGTGCGACCAGCGCTTCGCGATAGCGCCCCTGGCCCGACAGCGCCTTCGCCAGCACGCCGTACAGGATGCCGATGCGCGAATCCCCGCTGCTGCCGGTCTTCAGGGCGATGGCGATGGCCCGGCGGGCAGTCGCCTCGGCCTGCGGATAGTGTCCCAGCAGCACCAGGGCTTCGGCGCGATGGCGCATGAGATCGCTGCGCAGCGGCGATTCCGGTGCCACGCCGCGTTGGTCGGCGAACGCGATGCCCTCGTTGCTCGCCGTCAACATGCGAACGTTGTCGTCGGCGATGCTCGCGCCGGCCGCGATCAACGCGTACACATGCAGCACCACGTCAGTAGGCGGATCCGGCATGCGCCTGGCCAGGGACAGCGCCGCGTCTGCCTGCTGGCGACAGGCGGCAAGGCCGAACTTCTGCACGTGGGCGAGCGTGATGTTGGCCAGCGACCGCAATTGCTGCTCCGGATCGTCGGGCGCAAACCGCCGGCGCAGCGCGACCGCACGGTCGGCGGCCGCGAGGGTTTCGGGGAAGCGCTCGAGTGCATCCAGCGCCTGCGATTCGAGCACCAGGTCATCGGCCAGCGCCAGCGCCTCGACGCGATTGCGTGGCTGCACGCCGCGTGTTCCCGCCGAAAGCAGGTCCGCAGCGCGCTCGCGGTCGTCCAACGAGTAGTAGAGGCGACCGAGCATGCGCTGCACCGGTTGCTTGACGGTGGGGTCGACCGAACCGTTCCTGTCCAGCTCCGCCTGTGCCTGCTGGAGCAGCTGGCGCAAGCTCACGTCGGACTTCAGGGACTGCTCTGGCGAGGTGGTCGCGAACGTGTTGGTGATGAATTGCATCGCCGCATTCACGTTGGCGCTTTCGCGTTGCGCGATGCGCGCCTGTATCTGCGCTGCTCGCGCCTGCCACCACGCGACGCCGGTGCCGAGAAGCAGGGCGACAAGCACTGCCGTGGCGGAAGCGGCCAGCACGCGATTGCGGCGCAGCCACAACGCCGTGCGTGCGCGACGCGACAGCGGCATCGCAGCGATCGGGCGGTCGTCCAGCCAGGCGCGCAGGTCGGTCGCCAGCGCGTCGGCGGAGCCGTAGCGCTGCTCGGGTTCCCGACGCAGGCAGGTCTGCACGATGTCGGTCAGGCTGCCGCGCAGGGCGCGCGACAGCGACGCCGGGCTCAACCCGCCGCGTACGGCCGCCTGCTCCGTGGATGCCTGCACAGCGGCGCGGGTGAGCGGCACGGGCTCGCGCTCGAGCTGCTGCAGCTGGCTGGCAACCGGCGTATGGCGGGTCAGCCCGAACGGATGCGTGGCGGTCAACAAGCGGTGCAGGACGACGCCCAGCTGCCAGAGATCGGTGGCGGTGGTCATCGGCCCGTCGTGCAGCTGCTCCGGGCTGGCGTATTCGAAGGTCAGCGCACGGTCGTGGGTCAGCGTGGCGCCGCGATCCTGCAACTGCCTGGCGATGCCGAAATCGAGCAGCTTCACCCGGCCGTCGGCGTCCACCAGCAGGTTGGATGGCTTGAGGTCGCGGTGCACCACCAGGTTGCGGTGCGCGTAGCGCACGGCATCGAGCACCTGCAGAAACAGCACGATACGCTCGCGCAGGCCGAGCCGGCGCGTGTCGCACCAGCGATCGATGGGTTCGCCGTCGACGCGCTCCATCACGAACCACGGTTCGCCCCCGGCGCTGATGCCGCCGTCGAACAAGGTCGCGATGTTCGGATGCTGCAACCCGGCCAGGATCTGCCGTTCGCGCAGGAAGCGCTCGCGCGCGGCCGGGGTGTCCGCGCTGGCACGGATGAGCTTGAGTGCGGCGCGCTGGGCGTAGGCGCCGTCGCCACGCTCGACCGAGTACACGGTACCCATCCCGCCATGCCCGATGATGCCGGTGATTTTCCATGCGCCAATACTGTGGCCGATCCGGCGGTCGCCCTCGCTCGCGTTCGTCGCCATGACTTCGCCCCAGTGCGCCGCGTTGCCGAACGGGTCGCTCGCCTCTGCATCGGCAGCGAGCAACGCGCGCACCTGTGCCAGCAAGGCGGCATCGTCAGCGCACAGGCCCCGCAGCCGTTGCTCGCGCGCCTCGCCGTCGACATCGGCGATCTCGTCGAAGATCGCCAGCGCCCGCCGAGAGCGCAGGGTGTCGCTCATGCGCCCATCTCTGCCAGCAGGAATGCGCGTGCCTTGCGCCAGTCGCGGCGTACGGTGCGGTCGGTGATGCCGAGCATCGCCGCGATCTCGGCTTCCTCATAGCCGCCGAAATAGCGCAACTCCACGATCTGCGCGGCGCGCGCGTCGAGCTTGTGCAAGGACGTCAGCAGCTCGTCCAGCGCCAGTACCTCGATCGCCGCGGCATCGCCGCTGCCGATGGAGGCGGTCAGGGTCATGGCGGCCTGGCCGCCCCCCCGCTTGTCGGCCTTGCGCGCGCGCGCATCGTCCACCAGCACCTGCCGCATCGCCCGGGCCGACAGTGCCAGCAGGTGGTTGCGGTCGACCGCCGCCAGCCGCGCCGCACCGGCCAGCTTGAGATACGCCTCGTGCACCAGTGCCGTCGTCTGGAGCTCGTCGCGCATGCGTCGACGCTGCAGCCGCGCGGCGCGCTTGAGCTCGTCGTACACGGCGGAGTAGGCGGCATCCAGCGCCGCGCCGTCGCCTGCGCGGGCACGGGATAGCAATACGGTGACCTGGGCCCCTGGGCTCGTTTCCATGGTCTTTTCCCGCGTGTGTCCGGTTTTGCGGCGGAGTTTCGCATACCTCCAGCACGCCGGCAGATCCGCCGGTTTCGACCCAGGGGAGCACCATGAACGCTTATCTTCGCCGCCGGCGCCTGCCGGCGCTGTCCGTCCTCAGCCTTGCCCTGCTGGGGGTCCTGTCGATGCCGGCACATGCCGCTGATCCAGCGTGCCAGGACAGCAGCGGTACCCCGATCGGTGGCTCCACCGATGCCGGCAACGAGAACGGACAGGACAACGCCACCTGTACCGATACGGCCAGTGCCTACGGCGAGCTCAATAACGCCAGCGCGCCCTACAGCAGCGCTTTCGGATTCTTCAACACCGCCACGGGCGCCCAGAGCAGCGCCTTTGGTCAGGTCAACCTTGCCAGCGGCTATGCCAGTAGCGCCTTCGGCTTCAACGGAAGCGCCTACGGTGCCGGCAGCGTGGTGCTCTCGGGCTGGTGGGACCGGAACGGAAACGGCGGCATTGACGGTGGCGCGGGCGAGACCAGTTTCGCGGGCGCAGCCAGCGGCGTGTCGGTGGGCACCGGGACGTCCGCAATCGACAACTCCAGCGTCGCCATGGGCGTCGGCAGCGTCGCCGGCACCAACGACGGCAATTTCGTCAGTGGCCGCAACAGCGTCGCCATCGGCAGCTGGACCGACCTCAACGGCAACGGCGTGCTGGATGCCGGCGAACGCACCACCAGCGCCAGCGGCACCATGAGTGCGGCCGTTGGCGTCGGCAGCCAGGCCAGCGGCGACAACAGCGCGGCCTTCGGCACGAATGCGCTGGCTAGCGGGGAGGAGGGCGCGGCGTTCGGCGTCGGCGTGGAGGCGCAGGGGCCCTTCAGCGTCGCGATCGGACGCGGTGACCTTGCTTCCGGCGACTTCAGCGCGGCGGTCGGCAATGGCAATGCCGCCACTGCCAGCAACGCCAACGCCGCTGGCGTGGTCAACACCGCCTATGGCGATTGGAGCAATGCCATCGGCATCTGGAACGTCGCCACCGCCACGAACAGCAGTGCGATCGGGCTGGCCGGCCTGTCCGTCGGGGAAGGCAGCCTGGCCCTGTCGAGCTGGGACGACGTCGATGGCGACGGCGGACTGAATTACAACGTCGGCATCGACGGACTGGATACGACCTGCGACCCCACCCTTGGTCAATGTGCCGGCAGCACCGAGGCCGCGCGTGCCGTGGGCCGGTTCTCGGTGGCGATCGGCGGCGCGGTGCTGGCGCAGGGCGACCAGAGCATAGCCATCGGACTGCTGGACCATGCTTCCGGTTACCAGAGCAGCGCCGTCGGCCATGGCAACACGGCCACCGGCGATTTCAGCCAGGCCTTCGGCTTCCAGAGCCAGGCCTTGAATGTCGGCAGCACGGCCATCGGCTACCAGGCAGTGGCTGACCGCGATTACGCGGTGTCGGTCGGCAGCAGCGGCAACGAACGCCAGATCATTCACGTCGCCGCCGGCACCGCATTGACCGATGCGGTAAACCTGGGGCAGTTGAACTCTGCGATCGCGGGGGTGAGTGGTGGCGGTGCAGGCGCACATTTCTTCAGCGTCCATTCCACCGACGCTGCCGCCATCAACTACAACAACGACGGCGCAACCGGTGCCGACGCCAGCGCAGTAGGTGTGGGCAACACCGCAAGCGGCGCGGAGGCTAGCGCGCACGGCATCGGCAACGCCGCCGATGGCATCGGTGCCAGCGCGCTCGGCGCCTGGAATGTCGCCGGGGCGGACGCCGGCAGCGCCGTCGGCTACGGGAACGCCGCGACGGGCACCTTCAGCAGCGCGTTCGGCAACGATACGAGGGCGAGCGGCGCCTTCAGCAATGCCTTCGGCTACGGCAGTGTGGCATCGGCCGACAACAGCACCGCCATCGGCTACCAGGCCGTTGCCGGCACATCGGGCGTGGTGTCGTTCGGACATTCGGCGGATGACACCGACATCGTCTACGGCAGTGCATTCGGCAGCGATCTCAACGCGCGTCTGATCCACGTCGCCGAAGGCATCGAGGGCTGGGATGCAGTGAACATGAACCAGCTCAATGCCATGGTGGGGTGGATAGGCGGCGGCGCCACCATCAGTGGCGGGGCCTTCGCCGTACCGACGTTCACCATCCAGGGCAGCGACTTCCACGACGTGGCGTCGGCGTTTGCCGCGGTGGATTCGCGCTTCACCATGCTCGCTGGCAGTGCCGGCACGGCTGGCCCGCAAGGTCCGGCAGGTCCGGCAGGTCCGGCAGGTCCTGCAGGTCCGGCAGGTCCTGCAGGTCCGGCAGGTCCGGCAGGTCCGCAAGGGCCTCAGGGCGATCCCGGAATGCCCGGCGCCTCGGCCCTGGACACCGCTTACGTGGATGCCGGCGACGCGGCGACCCTGGACTCGGCCAATACCCATGCCGATGCCGGTGACGCGGCCACGCTGGCGCGTGCCAACGCTCATGCCGATGCCGGTGATGCCGCCACCCTCGGCACATCACAGGCTTATACCGATACCCAGGCCACGGCCACGCTGGCGTCCGCCAATGGCTATACCGACCGGAAGTTCGCCAACTGGAGCGATACCTTCAACCAGTTCCAGCAGCAGACGGATCGCCGCTTCATCCAGACGGATCGCCGCATTGACCGCGTCGGTGCGATGGGCAGCGCCATGACGCAGATGGCGGTCAACGCAGCGATCGGGGCCGGTCCGCGGGGGCGGCTGGCGGTGGGCGTCGGTACGCAGGGTGGACAGGGCGCGGTGTCGATTGGCTACGGCAAGCGCGTCGGCGACCGCGGCTCGTTCAGCGTCGGCGCGGCATTCGGCGGCGGTGAGTCCTCGGCGGGCGCGGGCTTCGGGTTCGACCTGTAAACCATCACCGACCTGGCGTGGCGCAGACCATCGCGCCACGCCCTTCCCGGTGTGCCCATTTCGCGGTTACAGCCACGCCGGATGGCTGTCGTGGCATCGACCGGTGCACCGTCACCGCACGCCTCGTAGCCATGATCCCGGCTCTTTTCCCCGCCGAGCAGGTCTGCGGCTGATGCCCGGTCCCGCCTAGAGCTGGCCCATCGCCAGCTGCACCGCCAGGCTGCTTGTCGCCACGGCGGCCCACACGCCGAGCCCGAGCAGGATCGGGCGCACGCCGCTGGCGGCCATGCGGCGCAGGTTGGCCGACAGGCCGACGGCGGTCAGCGCCACCACGATCAGGAACTCGGCCGCCTGGTGCAGCGGCGCCTGGAGTGCGGTGGGCACCAGCCCGGCCGAGCGCAGCGCCGAGGCCACCAGGAACCAAGCGATGAACCACGGGAAGATCCGCGCCAGCTTGACATCGGCCGTACCGCGGCGCTTCTCGCGCACCGCCACGGCAATCGCCAGCACGCTGCACACCGGGATGATCAGCGTGGCGCGGGTCAGCTTGACGATGGTGGCGAAATCGCCCGCCGCACGGCTGTAGCTGTAGCCGGCGGCGACCACCGACGAGGTGTCGTTGATCGCGGTGCCGGCCCACATGCCGAAGCCGAGGTCGGACAGGTGCAGCAGGTGGCCGAGCAGCGGGAACAGCAGCACCGCGACCAGGTTGAACAGGAAGATGGTGGAGATCGCGAACGCCGTGTCGTGCTCGTCCGGGCGCAGGATCGGCGTCACCGCAGCGATCGCCGAGCCGCCGCAGATCGCCGTGCCGACGCCGATCAGGACCTTCAGGTCGTCGCGCACGCCCAGCCAGCGCCCCAGCGCCCAGGCCGAGACGAAGGCCACGCTCATCGTCACCAGGGTCACCGCCAGCGAATCCAGCCCGGTCTTGGCCACCTGGCCCAGGCTCAGGCCGAAACCCAGCGCGATGATCGACCACTGCAGCACCTGCTTGGAGGCGAACTGGATGCCGGGCCGCAGCCGCGCGGGCAGGTTGATGGCGTTGGCGATGACGATGCCCAGCACGATGCCGATCACCGGACCGCCGATCAGGGTGAACCGGCGCCCCAGCACGAAGGCGGCGATGGCGATCAGCGCGGTGAGCAGCAGTCCGGGCAGGCGCGCTGGCGGCGGGGAAGCCGCTGCCGCACCCGCCGAGGCGGTTGCTGGTGCATCGTGGGGAGCCGGGCTCATCGGCGCGTTCCGTGAAAGAGATCGGGCCATGATCGCCGGAACGGGAGATCAGGAAAAACTGGAATATCTTATTTGTTGTATAAGTTCTGCTGATGATCAATATCAGCCCGCGCCAGCTCGAGGTCTTCGTGCACGTCGCCACGCTCGGCAGCGTGCTCGCGGCGGCCCGGCAGCTGCACCTGACCCAGCCCGCCGCCAGCATGGCGCTGCGCGACATGGAGCATCAGCTCGGTGCGCCGGTGTTCGATCGCGAGCGCGGGCGCCTGCATCTCAACGCGCGCGGGCGTGAGCTGCTGCCGCTGGCGAAGGAGCTGCTGGAGCGCTACGCCGAGTTCGGCCGGCGCGGCAAGGATGATGCGATGCTCGGCGGCGAGCTGCGCATCGGCACCAGCAACACGGTGGGCAACTATCGCGTGGGCGAACTGCTCGGCGACTTCATCGAGGCGCATCCGCAGGTGGCCGTCCGGCTGCGCGTGGCCAACACCGAGGCGATTGCCGCGGCGATGCTCGATCACGGCCTCGACGTGGGCTGCGTGGAGGGGCCGGTGGCCCACCCGCAGCTGGAGGTGCGCCCGTGGCGCGCGGACAGCCTGGTGGTGTGCGCGCGCCCGGACCATCCGCTGGCCCGGCGCCGTCGCCTTGCCGCCGAACACTTTGCCGGCGCGCGCTGGGTGCTGCGCGAGCCGGGTTCGGCCACGCGCGTGCTGAGCGAGCGGGTGCTGGGCCAGTTGCCCAGCGGACGGACGGTGCTGGAGCTCGATCAGATCGAGGCGATCAAGCAGGCGGTGGTGGCTGGCCTGGGCATTGCGTGCCTGCCAGCGGTGGCGGTGAGCGACGCGGTGGCCGCGGGGCGGCTCAAGGTGCTGCGCACGCCGTTTCTCGACCTGCAGCGGCAGCTCTCGCTGCTGGTGCATCGCCAGCGCTATCGCAGTACGGTGCTGGAGGCGTTCCTGCGCACGCTGTGAGGGTGTGTCGGTCGGTGGGTCAGGCGGGGTGGACCGTGTCCGGCGCGGCAAGCATCGCTTCCACCTGCTCGTGGGTGTGTGCGCGGATCAGCCTCGGCCCCAGACGCCGCAGCTTGCTGCGGTCCAGTTCGCCCAGTCGGTCGCGTACCAGCAGGATCTGGCTGGGGTGCATGCTGAATTCGCACAGGCCCAGCGCCAGCAGCAGCGCGGTGAAGTTCACGTCGCCCGCTATTTCGCCGCACAGGCTGACCGACTTGCCCGCGCGGCGGCCGGCGCCGATCACGTGCGAGATCAGCCGCAGCAGCGCCGGATGCAGCGGGTTGTAGACGTTTTCCAGCGCGTCGTTGCCGCGGTCCGCGGCCAGCACGTACTGCGCCAGATCGTTGGTGCCGATGGCGAGGAAATCCGCGTGTTCGAGCAGGGCGCGCACGTTGATGGCGGCGGCGGGCACCTCGATCATCGCGCCCAGCGGCAGCTTCTCCGGCAGGTCGACGCCTTCCTGCTTGAGCTCCTGCCGGGCCAGCTTGAACAGCGTGCGCACGGCGATCAGCTCGTCGGGCTGGGTGATCATCGGCACCAGCACGCGCATCGGGCCGTAGCAGGCGGCGCGCAGGATGGCGCGGATCTGCGTGGTGAACACGGCCGGATGACGCAGCGACAGCCGCACGCCGCGCACGCCGAGCGCCGGGTTGTCCTCGCCGCGCAGGGCGATGCCGGCGGCGTCGGCCTTGTCGGCACCCAGATCCAGCGTGCGGATGGTCACCGGCAGGCCGCCCATCCCCATCACCAGGTCGCGATAGGCGATGAACTGCTCCTCTTCGCTGGGCAAGCCCTTGTGGCGCAGGAACAGGAATTCGGTGCGGTACAGGCCCACGCCATCGGCGCCGCGCGCGCGCGCCATCGCCACGTCGGTGGTGGACTCCGCGTTGGCCAGCAATTTGATTTCCACGCCATCGCGAGTACGCGAGGGGGCATTGGCGAGCTTGGCCAGCCGGCGGCCTTCCAGCGCCGCCTCGCGCTGCCAGGCGCGGTAGCGGGAGAGGTCCTGCGCGGTGGGGTGCACGATCGCCTCGCCGAGATCGGCGTCGAGCAGGATCAGGTCGTCGTCGTGGATCACCGACAGCGCGTCGCGCGTGCCGACCAGCATCGGCAGGTCGAGGCTGCGCGCCAGGATGGCGCTGTGCGAATACGGGCTGCCCGAGCTGGCGACCACGCCGAGCAGGCCGTGTCCGGCCAGGTGCGCCATGTCGCCCGGCGCGATGGTATCGGCCACGAGGATTTCGCCGACCCGCGCGGCGAGCTTGCGTTCCTCGGCGGTGGTCTGGCGTTGCAGCGCGGAGATCACCCGGTTGATCACCTGGTCGACGTCCTCGCGCCGGCTGCGCAGGTAGGGATCGTCCATCGCCTCGAACACCGCGGCGATGCGGTCGCGCTGCTTCTTCAGGGCGGCGCCGGCGCGGTAGTGGCCGATGCGGATCATGTCGTCCAACCCGCGCAGCATTTCCGGGTCGTCCAGCAGCAGGGTGTGCGCGTCGATGAATTCGTTCACCTCGCGGGCGAGTGCGCCGTGCAGCCTGGTGCGCAAGTCGCGCAGCTCCAGCCGCGCGGTGTCCAGCGCCGCGTGCAACTGCTCGAGCTCGGCATCGACTTCATCTTCGCCCAGTGGGCGGTTGTCGACGGTGTAGCGGCTCGGCTGCACCAGCCGCGCGCGGCCAAGGCACATGCCCCTGGCGGCCACGGTGCCGGGCAGGCTCTGCCTCATGCGTGGCGGTCCGCGGCGTTGACCGACAAGCCGGGTACGTGACGCGCACCGGCGTGACCCGGCGCGCGGCGAGCCCGCAGCGCCGTGCCGCTGCGCACGTGCCTCGTCGCGGCGGTTTTGCGTGAGCTCATGGTCCGGGTGCCGTTCGCAGCCGTCATCTCATCCGCCCTCGTCGAACTTGCGCTCGAACAGGTTGATCACCGCGTCCAGCGCGGTCTGTTCGTCCGGCCCCTCGGTGCGCACGGTCAGCGCGGTGCCGAGGCCGGCCGCCAGCATCATCACGCCCATGATGCTCTGGGCATTGACCTCGCGCCCCTTGCTGATCAGCCACACGGTGGACTTGAAGCCCTGCACCAGCTGCACCAGCTTGGCCGATGCGCGCGCGTGCAGGCCGAGCCGATTGGATACCACGATTTCTTGTTCAAGCATGGTCGATGAAGATTCCTCCGCGGCCACCGCTGGCGGCGATTTCCACCAGTTCGTCCAGCGGCTTGTCCGCATAGTTGAGCACGCGCAGCAGCATCGGCAGGTTGAGCCCCGACACGCAGCGCAGATGGACCCCCAGCGAGGCCAGCGACAGGCCGATGTTGCACGGGGTGGCGCCGTACAGATCGGCCAGCACGAGCACGCCGTCGCCGTGGTCGAGCCCGCGCGCGTGGCGTGCGGTGAGCGTGCGCATCACTTCCGGATCGGCCTGCGGCGGCACTTCCACCGCATCGACGCGCAGCGGCAGTTTGGGCATCACGTGCAGCGCGGCGGAAATCAGCGCCTTGCCGACGGATTCGTGGGTCATCAGGAGCACGCCGACGCTCACCTCGTCACTCCAGTTCGCGATGGAAGGTGAGCACGCTGTCGCGTCGCGCGCGGAAATGCGCGGCGAGCTGCTCCACCAGGTAGACCGAGCGATGCCGTCCGCCGGTGCAGCCGATCGAGACGGTCACGTAGCTGCGATCGTCCGCCTCGAAGCGCGGCAGCCACGCTTCCAGCCAGCGCACGGTGTCGGCGAAGTATTCGCCCACCAGTGGATCGGCATCGAGGAATTCGCGCACCGGTGCGTCCTTGCCGGACAGCGGACGCAGCTTGGGTTGCCAATGCGGATTGGGCAGGCAGCGCGTGTCGAACACGAAGTCAGAGTCCAGGGGCAGCCCGCGCTTGAACGCGAACGACTGGAACATCACGGTGAGCCCTTCGGTGGCGCGCGCGTAATCGGTCGCCACCAGGCGGCGCAGCTGGTGCACGTTGAGCGTGCTCGAATCGATCACCTTTTCGGCGATACCCATCAACGGGCGCAGCAGGCGCCGCTCGGCCGCGATGGCGTCGGCCAGCGATACGTCGCGCATCGCCAGCGGATGGCGCCGCCGGGTTTCCGAGTAGCGCTTGATCAGCACCTCGTCACGGCAGTCGAGGAAGATCAGGTGCACTTGCACGCCGGCCTCGGCCAGCTCGGACAGCACGCTGGGCATCATCGCGATGTCGTGCTCGCGGTTGCGTGCGTCCATGCCCACGGCGATGCGCATGCGCCGACCGCCGCGATCCTCCAGCACGGCGCTCACCAGCTGAGGCAGCAGGCTGGCGGGCAGGTTGTCCACGCAGTAGAACTCCAGGTCCTCCAGCGCGCGCAGGGCGACCGTCTTGCCGCCGCCGGACATGCCGGTGAGCACGACCAGGTGCACCGCGTTGGGGCCGGCCTGGGCAATCAGTGCAGTGTCATTGAGGTCCACACATCACCATGGGGGCAGGCGGCGCATCTGGTGCGCCTGGCGGTCGATGAAAGTTTGCGCGGGGTCGAAACCCTTGCCCTTGAGCGCGTGGTTGCGCACCGCCGCCTCCACCAGCACGCCGAGGTTGCGGCCCGGCGCCACCGGGATGGTGATCATCGGCACCGGCACCTCGAAGATCTCGCGGTGGCCGATGTCGCCGGTAAGGCGGGTGAGCGCATCGGTGTCCTCGCCGTCGCGCAGCGGCTTGAGGTGGATCACCAGGCGCAGGTACTTGGACGTCTTGACGGCCGTATGGCCGAACATCTCGCGCACGTTCAGCACGCCCAGGCCGCGCACTTCCAGCAGATCCTGCAGCAGCTCGGGGCAGGTGCCGTCGATGACGTCCGGTGCGATCAGGGTGAATTCGGTGGCGTCGTCGGCCACCAGCCGATGGCCGCGGCTGATCAGCTCCAGCGCCAGCTCGCTCTTGCCCGAGCCGGACTCGCCGGTGATCAGCACGCCGATCGAGAACACCTCGAGGAACACGCCGTGCAGGGTGATCCGCGGCGCCAGCATGCGCGCCATGTGGTACTGCATCCAGGTCAGCAGCTCGTGGCCGCGCTTGGCGCTGATCCACAGCGGCGTGTTGGTTTCCTCGGCCACTTCGCGCAGGTCCGGAGGGACGGCCTGGTCCTTGGTGACGATCAGTGCCACCGGCTGGTATGCGGCGATCTTGTTGATCGCCTCCCAGCGCTGGCGCGAATCGAGCTCGTCGAGGTACTTCAGCTCCTCGGTGCCGATGATCTGGATCTTGTTCGGGTAGATGACGTTGAGGTAGCCGACCAGCGAGGGGCGGCGGGTCTGCGTGATGCCGCGCTCCAGCACGCGCGCTTCGCCGCGCATGCCGGCCGCCCAGCGCAGGCCCATGCGCTCATGCACGCCATCGAAGAGTTGTCGGGCAGTGAGCCGGTCCACGTCATCGGATCCTTTGGCCGGGCGACGGCGGCTGCCGTCGTCGCCGTGAGGCAGGCGCCCATTGTGCCAGCTTGGGCAGCGCGGGGGCGGGTCACCCTGGCGGGTGCCAACGAAAGCGGCCCGCCAGGGGGCGGGCCGCGGCGGGATCATGACGGGGGTGGTCAGCCGACCAGGCGCTCGTCGCGACGCACCTCGGCCTTGTGCTTGTCGCAGACTTTCTCGCGGTGCTTGCGCAGCTGGGTGACCAGCTTGTCGAACATCCGGTCGATGGATGCGTACATGTCCGGCTCGAACGCCTCGGCGTGGAGCAGGGCGCCGGTGGTGGTATGCAGGGTCCCTTCTGCCTTCTGTTGCAGCTTGTCCAGCGAGAGCACGACGGCGAGGCTGGTCAATCGATCATCGAGGCGGGTCAGGCGATCCAGTTGCCCGGTCACGTGATCCCGCATGAACTCGGTGATTTCGACGTGCTGACCGCTGAGTTGGAATTGCATATGCGCCTCCTCTGGTACTGCCGCATTCGCGGCGTGATTCGATGCGTCGGTCGGGCCGCATGCCCGCTGCGCATCTACAGTCGTCTCGTGATGACCCTGGCTTCAGACGCCTGTGCGTGGCTGAGGTTCCGCGCGGTGCGCGCGAAAGGTTCAGCCGCCGCGCTGGCGTTCGCTGGAGCTGGGTATGCGCATGGCCTCCCGATATTTGGCAACGGTGCGGCGCGCCACCTGGATGCCCTTGCGGTGCAGTTCCTCGGCGAGCGCCTGGTCGGACAATGGCTTGCGTGGGTCCTCTGCCTCGACCAGTTTGCGCAGCATGGCCTGGATCGCCGTGGACGACGCACTGCCGCCGTCTTCGGTGGACACGCCGCTGGAAAAGAAGTGCTTGAGCTCGAATGTACCGCGCGGCGTATGGATGTATTTGCGCGTCGTCACACGGGAGATGGTCGACTCGTGCATGCCGACCTCCTCGGCCACTTCGCGCAGCACCAGCGGGTGCATCGCCTCGGGGCCGTAGTCGAGGAATGCGCTCTGCCGCCGCACGATGGCGTCGGCCACCTTGAGCAGGGTCTCGGCCCGCGATTCCAGGCTCTTGATCAACCAACGTGCCTCCTGCAGCTGTCCGCGCATCCAGCTCGCGTCCTCGCCGCGGGCCTTGGCGATCAGGTTGCAGTAGTGCTGGTTAAGGCCGAGTCGTGGCTGGCAATCGGCGTTCAGGCTGACCTTCCAGCGGCTGCCGTCCTTGTAGGCGTAGACGTCGGGCGCCACGTACTCCACCGGCGTGGCGTCCATCGCCGCGCCCGGCCGCGGATCGAGGCTGCGGATCAGGGCCGCGGCGGCAATCACGTCGTTCTCGTCGGCGCGCAGCTTGCGGGCCAGCCTGGTGATGTCGTTGCGGGCGAGCAGGTCGAGCTCGCCATCGACGATGTGCAGGGCCAGCGCGCGCTGCGGCGTCGCCGCCGGGTCGAATTGCTCCAGCTGGACGCGCAGGCAGTCACGCAGGTCGCGGCTGGCCACCCCGACGGGATCGAACGTCTGCACCTGGCGGCGAATCGCCTCCACTTCCTCGGCGCCGGCGCGCAGGTCAGCCGGCAGCGCTGCCAGCAGGGCTTCGGCGCTTTCGGTGAGGTAACCGTCGGGGCTCAGCGCGTCGATGATCACGGTGGCGATCAGACGCTGGCGCGCATCGAAGCCGGACAGGTTGAGCTGCCACAGCAGATGTTCCTGCAGCGTCTCGACGGCGGCGTTTTGCGGTTCGAAATCCTCGTCGCCGCCGCGCGAGCCGCTGCCACTGCCAGCGCTGCTGCCCAGGGAAAAATCCATCGGCTGCTCGCCCGCGCCGTCGCCGTCCGCCCAGTCGGGGGCGTCGCTGCTGTCGTGGTCGCCGCTGGTGGTGCTGGAGCTCGAACTGCTGCTGCCGCCTTCGGGCAGGTAGCTGCCCTCGGTTTCATCACCTTCCTCGGCTGACTCCGCCTCTTCCGCGAACTCCAGCAGCGGATTGCCTTCGGCGATCTGGCGCAGCTCCGCCTCGAGCTCCAGCTGCGAGAGTTGCAGCAAGCGGATCGCCTGCTGCAACTGCGGCGTCAGGGTCAGCTGCTGATGGAGGCGGAATTGAAGTCCGGGTTTCATGCCGACCGGGAAGTGGGGGTTGCGCGACCATCCTAACCCCACCCCGCAGGGGCGAACAGCCTTGCCGTGGGGCTTGATCGCCGCGACCAAGGTCGGATGGCGCCGCGACCGGCAGGCCTCAGAGGCGGAACTCGCGGCCCAGGTAGACGTCGCGCACTTTTTCGTCGGCCAGGATGTGTGCCGGCGTGCCGCGCGACATCACTTCACCCTCGTTGAGGATGTAAGCGCGGTCGCAGATGCCCAGCGTCTCGCGCACGTTGTGGTCGGTGATCAGCACGCCGATGCCACGCTCCTTGAGATGGCGCACGATGCGCTGGATCTCGCCCACCGAGATGGGGTCGACGCCGGCGAACGGCTCGTCCAGCAGCATGTAGCGCGGCTGCGCAGCGAGCGCCCGGGCGATTTCCACCCGGCGCCGCTCGCCGCCGGAGAGGCTGATGCCCTTTTGCCCGGCGATGTGGCTGATCTTCAGCTCTTCCAGCAGGTTCTCCTGCTCGGCCAGTCGCTGCCTGGCGTCAAGCCCCTCGCGCAGTTCGAGCACGGCCAGGATGTTGTCGGCCACGCTGAGGCGGCGGAACACGGAGGGCTCCTGCGGCAGGTAGCCAATGCCCCGCTTGGCGCGTGAATGCATCGGCAGCGCGGTGATGTCCTGGCCGTCGAGCTTGATCGAGCCCGCGTCCGCCTCGATCAGCCCCACCACCATGTAAAAGCAGGTGGTCTTGCCGGCGCCATTGGGACCGAGCAGGCCCACCACTTCGCCCTGGCGAATGGAGAACCCGAAGTCGCGCACGACCTGGCGCGAGCGGAAACGCTTCTGGAGGCCTTCGGCGGAGAGCATCGATCAGGGCTTTTGCGAGCTGGAGGCTGGCGCCGGAGCCGACGGTGCCGGCGCAGCCGCCTGCTTCTTCGGCAGGAACACCATGTGCACGGTGCCGTTGCCGCCGCTCTCGCCGGTCATCTGGCTGGTGGTCGTGTCATAGGTGAGCTTGTCGCCGTGCGCTTCGCCGCGGCCCTGCTGCTTGACCAAGGCGTCGCCGGTGAGCACCGCGATGCCCTTGATGTTGTTGTAGTCGATGGTGGCGGCGTTGCCCAGCATCCGGTTGCCGTTGTCGTCCAGCTGCTCGATGTGCGCCGGGTTGCCGCTCAACACGATGCGGCTGATCTGGCTGTCGGCGTCGAAGTAGACCTTGGCCAGCGCGCCGGTGGCTTTCAGCGTGCCCTGCTCGATCACCACGGAGCCCTTGAGCGTGCTGACCGTGTTGGGCTTCTGGAAGCCGTCGAAATACTTCGCGTCGATCTTCATCGGCTGGTCGCGGTCGCCCTGCTTGGCGATCGCCGGCGACAGGGCAAGCAGGCCGCAAGCGACCAGCAGCCACCGGGCACTAGCGCTGGCGCGGGGGGAACGTGGCATGGACGTCATCGAGCAGCTCCAGGTGTTTTTCGGTGAGATTGGCACGCATGCCAACCCCGCTTATTGTACGGGCGCCTTGCACCATCCGCGCCGCGGCAGCGGTTTCCATCCGGTTGTCCTTGGGCCAGATGGTCAGGTCGGCGGTGTCCAGCTGGGCGGGCGGGGTGTCGCCGTAGGCCTTGCGGCGCATGTGCACCGGGCCGAGCAGCTTGAGCAGGTCACCGTCCTTGTTGACCCAGCCGTAGAGCGACTCGCCGCGCCAGTCGGGCACGCCGGTCTGGTTGGAGGGCAGGTCGAATTCGGGCGAGTTGATGTACAACGATTCGTCGCCCTCGCGCCGCTCCAGCAGCGGCGCCTTCACGTTGAAGGCCGGCAGGCCGTCGCGGTCGTAGCTGGACAGCCGGAAATCGGTCAGCGTGTAGCCCGAGCGCGGCGGCCCGACGAAGTCGTGCTGGCCCGGTTCCGGCGCGGTCCACCACAGCACCAGCCGGGTGAGTCCGGCCAGCAGGCCGATCACCACGATGCCGGCGGGCAGCCGGCGTTCGCGCAGCCAATCCATCCACTTCATTGCCAGCGGGCCCGCTCGGCGTCGGCCTTGCCCTGGGCGAGCAGCAGCAGGTCGCTGACCTCGCGCGCGGCGCCGTCGCCGCCCGCGCGACGGGTCTGCCAGTGCGCCCGTTCGGCCACCCACGGATGGGCGTTGGCGGTGGCGATGGCGAGCCCGGCGATGCCCATGGGCGGCAGGTCGGGCAGGTCGTCGCCCATGAAGGCCGCCTGCTCGGCGGTGAGATTCAAGGCGTCGAGCAGCTCGCGCAGGCAGGCGCGCTTGTCGCCCTGGCCCTGGTAGACATGCGAAATGCCCAGTTCCTCGGCGCGCAGCGACACGGTGTGGCTGATGCGGGCGGTGATGATCGCCACGTGGATGCCGTTGGCCTGCAGGCGCTTGAGGCCCAGCCCGTCGTGCACGTGGAACACCTTGGTCTCGCGGCCGTCCTCGCTGTAGTGCAGGCGCCCGTCGGTGAGCGTGCCGTCCACGTCGAACGCGGCCAGGCGGATGGCCGCGGCGCGGGCAAGCAGATCGGCAGGGAGGTTGGCCAGATACGGGGTCATGGTGCAACGCTCGCACGGCCGGGGAACGGAAGCCCGGCCATCAGACGACGCGCGCGCGCAGCAGGTCGTGGATGTTGAGTGCGCCCACCACGCGGCGCTCGTCGTCCACCACGACCAGCGCGTGGATCTGGTGCTTTTCCATCAGCTGGGCGGCTTCCACGGCAAGCTTGTCGGCGGTGATGGTCTTGGGCGTGCGGCTCATCAGGCTGGCCACCGAGGCGCCGCGCAGGTCGATGCCGTCGTCGTCCAGCGCGCGGCGCACGTCGCCGTCGGTGAACACGCCGAGCAGGTGGTCATGCTCATCCACCACCGCGGTCATGCCCAGATGCTTGCGCGTCATTTCCATCAGCGCCTGGGTCAGGGTCGCGTCGGGCCCAACCCGCGGTACGTCGCCGCCGCGGTGCATCACGTCACTGATGTGCAGCAGCAGGCGGCGGCCGAGGCTGCCGGCGGGATGCGAGCGGGCGAAGTCGTCGGCGGTGAAGCCGCGCGCTTCGAGCAGGGCGATCGCCAGCGCGTCGCCGATGACCAGCGCCGCCGTGGTGCTGGCGGTGGGCGCCAGACCCAGCGGGCAGGCTTCGCTGGAGACGCTGGCGTCCAGATGCACGTCGGCCTGGGCAGCCAGCGACGAGCGCGGATTGCCGGTGATCGCGATCAGCGGAATACCCTGGCGCTTGATCACCGGCAGGATGAACAGCAGCTCGTCGGTTTCGCCGGAGTTGGACAGGGCCAGCACCACGTCCTGCGGCAGGATCATGCCCAGGTCGCCGTGGCTGGCTTCACCCGGATGCACGAAGAACGCCGGCGTGCCGGTGGAGGCGAGGGTGGCGGCAATCTTGCGGCCGATATGTCCGGACTTGCCCATGCCGCTCACCACCAGCCGCCCCTGGCAGCCGAGAATGAGCCGGCACGCTTCGACGAAATCGCCATTGACCCGCGGCTCCAGCGCCCGGATCGCGGCGGCTTCGGTGGCGATCACCGTGCGCGCGCTGCGGGCGATGGCGTCAGGATCGACGGAGATATCGGCGGAGGGGGCGATGCGTGCGTTCATGGGTCCTTCGGCGGCGGCGCCACGGTGGGGTCGGGGCAAAGTCCACGGCGTAGCTTCTCAGCCGCTGGCTGAATGACGTCCCGTCATTTCTGAGCCTGCGACTTTCCATTACCATGGCCGACTTGCAGTTTACCTTCATATGACAGCGCGTTGGACGTCGCCCGCCGGGCGGCTGGGTCGCAACGACGCTCCCCAGACAGTGGATTTCCGATGGACGCAGAGCGCATCCAGGCTTTGATCGAGAGCGGCTTGCCCGGTGCCCGGGCGGACGTGAGTGGCGCCGACGGCGTGCATTTCGAGGCAACCGTGGTGGCCGAGCAGTTTGCCGGCAAGCTGCCGCTGGCGCGGCACCGGCTGGTCTACGCCACGCTCGGCGACCTGATGGGTGGTGCCATCCACGCGCTGGCGCTGAAAACCCTTACACCCGCGGAAGCCGCTGCGCGCGCCTGATCGCGCCGCACGCTGCCGCCGCTCCGACTCTTCCGAAGGACCTCCATGGCCAAGATCCTCATCAGCGGCGGGCAGCCGCTCAACGGCGAGGTCGGTATCTCCGGCGCCAAGAATGCCGTGCTGCCGATCCTCGCCTCCTGCCTGCTGGCTGACGAGCCGGTGACCATCTCCAACGTGCCGCACCTGCACGACGTCACCACCACCATGGAACTGCTCGGCCAGATGGGCGTGCAGCTGGTGCTGGACGACCGCATGAAGATCCATGTCGATCCGCGCCCGGCCGACCGCTACTTCGCCCCGTACGACCTGGTGAAGACCATGCGTGCGTCGATCCTGGTGCTCGGCCCGCTGGTGGCGCGCTTCGGCCAGGCCGAGGTTTCGCTGCCCGGCGGCTGCCAGATCGGCTCGCGTCCGGTCGACCAGCACATCCGCGGCCTGCAGGCGCTGGGCGCGGAGATCGTGGTGGAGAACGGCTACATCAAGGCGCGCGCGAAGCGGCTCAAGGGCGCGCGCATCGCGATGGACATGGTGACCGTCACCGGCACCGAGAACATCATGATGGCCGCCACGCTGGCGCAGGGCACCACCATCATCGAAAACGCGGCGCAGGAGCCGGAGGTGGTCGACCTGGCCCTGTGTCTCAACGCGATGGGCGCGCAGATCGAGGGCGCCGGCACCGCCACCATGGTGATCCATGGCGTGGAGCGGCTGCACGGCGCCGAGTACAGCGTGCTGCCGGACCGCATCGAGACCGGCACCTTCCTGGTTGGCGCCGCGATGACCGGCGGCAAGGTGCGCGCCCGCGGCGCGCGCGCGGACACCATGGAGGCGGTGCTCGCCAAGCTGGAAGAGGCCGGGGCGCACATCTCCACCGGCGATGGCTGGGTGGAGCTGGACATGCGTGGCCGCATGCCGAAGGCGGTCGACATCGTCACCGCGCCGTACCCGGCGTTCCCCACCGACATGCAGGCGCAGTTCACCGCGCTCAATTGCGTGGCCGAAGGCGTGGGCGTGATCACCGAAACGGTGTTCGAGAACCGCTTCATGCACGCCAACGAGTTGCAGCGGCTGGGTGCGGACATCCGGCTGGATGGCAACACGGCGACCATCCACGGCGTGCCCAAGTTGAGCGGCGCGCCGATCATGGCCACCGACCTGCGCGCCTCGGCCTGCCTGGTGCTGGCCGGGCTGGTCGCCGAGGGCGACACCATCGTGGACCGCGTGTACCACATCGATCGCGGCTACGAGAACATCGAGGAAAAGCTCGGCGTGCTGGGTGCGAAGATCCGCCGCCTGCCGAACTGATTGCCGGGCCTCGCCGCCGAAAAACAAAAAAGCCGGAGCGGCGATCGCCCCGGCTTTTTTCATGCGGCAAGCCCGCACCTACGGCGAGTGGAACCTCACCAGCAGCAGGGTGAGGTTGCCGCCGTCGGACTGGGCCAGCTTGACCGGCAGCGGAAACTTCGCCGGCACGTACCAGGCCTCGAACGGCTTGTCGGTATCGGTGCGGACCACGCGCTGCGCCTTGAACCGGCCGGCCGGCACGGAGACCGATTCAGTCGCCTGCACCGCGTACTGCTGCTGCTCGACGCGCTGCTTCACGCCCACCGGCACGACCACGCTCTGGTGCCCTTCGCGCAGCGCCAGGCCAAGCGCCAGCGGCAGGGTGTTGCGGTCAACCATGCCCGGCACGCTGGCGTAGCGGATCGGCCCCTTGCCCTCGTCCACGGTGACCTGGCCGGCCGGCCAGTCCACCTCCAGATGACGATGTTTCTGCTTGATCGCCGCGTCCATGGCGTAGTCGTAGGTCAGCGTTTCGGGCGCGTCGTCGTGCCAGCGGAAGCGCGTGGTTTCGTCCGAGCTGGCGCCCAGCAGGGCGGCCAGGCCGGCGGTGCCGTGGCTCTGGTTGCGGTAGGCGTATTCGCCACTGCCGACCGCGCGGAGGGTGATCGTCGCCTCGCCGATCGTCTGGCCGTCGCGCTGCACCTGGTAGGTGGCAGTGAACGG
>DASUJJ010000173.1:0-3785 GCA_036279335.1 Dyella sp. | reverse complement strand
CAAGTAAGCCGGTTGCTTGCAACGGACGTTTCGTCCGCCTGGACGTCCAAACAAAAAAGCCGCCCGGAAGGGCGGCTTTTTCGTGGGCGTCGATGGGCGTCAGAAGCCGATCTTGACGCCCAGGTTCAGGCTGTCGTCCTTCTGGTTGTCGTCGCTGAAGCGGCCGTGATAGCCGAACCAGCCCGTGACGCTGGAGCTGAACTGTGCGGACAGGCCCACGTCGGCGCTTGCCCAGCTGCGGTCGGGCTCGTAGCCGGTCAGGGCAAAGCTGCCCGGCATGCTGACCAGGCCGGCCTCGACCGCGTGCGGATCGGCCTTGTCGTCATGGTTCCATGCCAGCTCCACGAACGGCATCAGCATGGCGCCGCCGGCCTGCCACTGGCCCTGCAGCCGCCAGCCCAGCGTTTCGACCAGCGCATCGCGCTGCTGCGAGCCGAACCACATCGCGGTGCTGACGCTGCTGCCTTCGGTGAACCCGTCCACCTTCACCGTCTGCCATTCGACGTGCGCGAACGGGCCGGTCTTCAGGCCATCGGTGCCGAACCACCAGCCACCTTCCAAGCCACCGCCCAGGTGCGAGCCGTCGGCCTTGCCGCCCTCGGTACGCAGGGCCTGGCCCAGCTGGATGCGGCGGTTGATGTCGGTGAAGCTGGACTGGCCGAAGCTGGCGAAGCCGCCCACGTAGCCGCCGCCGTTGTGGTACAGCGCGTAGCCCAGGCCGGAGATGTCCTGCAGCTTGTAGCCGCCCATGCCACCGGCGAAGTCGGCATCGTGCTGGCCCAGGCCCAGCGCCACGCCCATCGACACGTGCTCGCCGGCGCGCACGTCGGCGCCCAGGGTCAGGTTCACGTTGTTGCTGTCGGTCCGCGGCGAGCCGCTGGTGGCGTCGAAGCGCTGGCGACCGTAGTCGACCGCGGCGAACACGCGGGTATCGCTGCCCTGGCCATCGGCCAGCATCTCGTTGCGGATCGCACGGTACTGCGCGGCCGAGGCAGCCAGCGGCGCCTCGCCCAGCAGCGACATCTGGCCCGGCGCCATGATTTCCGAGATCACGTACTGCGCCACCATCGCGTGGGCGGCGGTGGTCGGGTGCACGCCATCGGCGAACAGATAGGTCTGGTCGGTGCCCTCGGCATAGGAGAACGGCAGGCCCGAGCCGGCCGGCCCGCACTGCACCGAGCTACCGTTGCAGGCCGGCGTGGTGACGTTGCTGAAGCCGTAGGCGGCCGGGTTGGCAATCACTTCGTTGAGCAGCGCGAAGGTGTTCACCGGGATCACGTTGAGCCCGTTGGCGCTGAGCTGCGAAATGCCGGCATGGAGCACGCCGTTGTAGACCAGCGACAGCTGCGTGCCGCCCTGCTGCGCGGCCGGGCCGCCGGCCGCGCTGGCCGGAGTCTTGCCGATGTCGGGCAGGTTGTAGACCACCACGTACTGCGCCCCGGCGGCCTGCAGCTGGCCGAGCATGGTGATCTCCGCCTGCGCCGCGGCGGCGGTGCCGGCGGCCAGCACGTTGGCATCGGTGGTGGTGCCGGTCAGGTAGAAGAGGTCGTTGGCGCCGCCCCAGACCTGGTACAGCGCATTGGGGTCGGCGGCGCCGCCGTTGGCCGCCAGGTACATGGCCATCTGCTGCGGCAGCGTCGGCACCGGCGCCACGCCCTGCACCACGCCAGCGCCGCCGAACGCGAAGTCGGTGCCGCCGGTGACCGACGGCGCCAGGGTGAAGCCGAGCGCGGAAGCGACGTTCTCGGCGGTGGTGGTGCCGGGGTTCGTGGTGAAGCGCAACGGCACGGGCGAACCCTGCGAAAGCGACAGGTTGCCGGCGTCGCTCAGGCTGTCGCCGAACACGACGACCTGGCTGAAATCGGTGGCGGCAGCGGCAGTACTGAACAACAGGCCGGCCACGATGGCGCCGGCGAGACGGCTGGTACGGGGCATTGCTTGCGCTCCTGGGGCCGGGATTGGCCTCGTTATTTTCCGGTTACGGTAATGCACGCCATACGGAAGCGCATGCTGCGGCGCACCGCGGCCCCGGCCGGCCACGGACGGGCATTCAGGTGCGTTCAGCGCCGCCGGACCAGCCGGTACTGGCCGTGGTCGCCGTAGTGCCTGCCATTGGTGTCCAGGTTGGCGCACAGCCGGCCGTCGCAGAGGCTCACGTCGGCCTCGTTGTAAGCCTGGAGTGTGTCCGCGGAGAGCCGGTTCTGGTCGATGACCCGCGCGTAATGCAGCGAGAGCCACGCGCCGCCGGCCAGAAGCAGGAGCAGGCTGGCCAGGGCGACGCCGGTCGCCTTCCACACCAGATGCCGATGCAGCCGCTCCAGCGCCATCATGCGCGAGGCAAGTGCCTGCGCCCGGCTGTCGACGTCGCGGCCGGCCGCCTGCAGGCGTCGCTCGTGGTCTTCGAGCGAGCGTCCCATCCCGGCCTGCATGACATGGAGCAGCCGGTCCGGCAGGCTGCCCAGCAGGCCGTCGGATGACTGCCGGACCGCGGCCGGAACCTGCTGCACGAGCAGGCCGAGGTGCTGCTCGATCAGGTCACAGCGCCGTTCGAACTGTTCCATCAGCATCGCGGCCTTTTCCGCCGTTGCGACGAGCTGCTCTTCCGGTTGCATCACTTTTTCCTGTAGCCAAAAGCGTCAGCGGCCCCTGGCTGGCCCGGCGGCGTCCGGGACCGGCTGCGTGGGTGCCGTTACCAGCGGCTGCCATTGCTGGTCGATCATCCAGATGGCATGGGCGCGCAGTGTCTGTCCACGTTCGGACGAGGCCAGGGCCTGGGTATCGCCGCGAAACCGGTCCCAATCGCCCGCGTCCGCGGCAGCGAGCATGCGGTCCAGCCGCGCCGAGAATGCGGCGAACCTTTCGGTGATCCCGTCCGCGATGGCTTCACCACGCTGTTCCAGCTCATGCAGGCCGTGGGCGATGCCATGCCCGACGTGGCGCGCGGCCCGGACCGCACGTTGTCCCTCGCCCAGCCCAACCGCGAGCGTGTTCACGAATGGCTGGGCCGCGGCTTTGGCGAGCAGCGACGTGGCGGCGCGGGCGTGGCCGATGTCGCCGCGGTAGGCCTGGATCATGACCGCGTGCTCGCGGTAGCGGGCCGCATTCGCCGGGGCGAGCAACGATTCCCCGTCACGCGCGGGGTCCGGCACGAAGTTGGCGATGCCGTGCGCGTCGGCCTGGACCTTGCCCAGCCATGGCGCATGCGTCGAAGGCAGCATGTTCAGCAGCGGGATGTCCGTGTAACCGGCCCGGCCTAGCGCATCGACGTCCTGCGCGGTGGCATAGATACGCACTTCGCCGAAATGCGGGCTGGCCGCGCTGACCACGTCGGTGGCGCGGACGTGGTTGATCACCTGGTGGCCGCCTTCAGGTATGCCGGGCATCAGGCCAGCGGCGCCATAGGCGTTGAAGGTTTCGCCTCGGAGTCCGTACTCGTAGGCCATCATCTGCGCCAGCGTGCCACCGAGAGAGTGGCCGGTGACCGTTATCCTGAGTGGGTAGCCCCCCAACTCGGCGTTGCGTTCGGCCTGCTCGATGACTTCCCGCGTGAAGGCCATGGCACCGGGGCTTTGGGCGTTCAAACCGGCTACGACCATGCCCGCGTCGACCAGGCAGTCGTGTAGGCCGTCGGCACGCCGATCCCCGCCTATTTCCGTGCCGCGGTAGGCGATAACGATCTCGTGTGTATCCAGCCGCTCGTAGGCAGTCGCCTGGAATCCGGTATGAGGCGAATCCCTATAAGCGAGTATCCGGTAGGTAACGCCGTTGGCCTCGATGTGCCCTTC
>DASUJJ010000172.1:0-12721 GCA_036279335.1 Dyella sp. | reverse complement strand
GTCGCCGTCATCGACCCGGAAGTCCGCCTCGGTGATACGCGGATCATGCGGCGCATGGACCGTGGCGCCGTGGTGATCGCGCAGGGCGGCCACGCCCCCGATGTGGTCATGATGGTGATGAGTAAGGAGGATGGCGCGCAGCTGCAGATGTCGTTCATCCAGCGCCCGCTCCACCGGTTCACTCTCGCCCGGGTCCACCACCAGCGCGTTGCCGGCATCGTCGTGCAAGAGCCAGATGTAGTTGTCGGCCAGGGCCGGTAGCGCTACCAGATGCACAGGGGTCTCCGTTGGATGATGCGCGGCGATTGGTCGATGGCCAGGCGCGTCCGGCCGCTGACTATAGCGTCCGGGTCAGGCCTGCTCGTTAGTCGCCGGTTAACCGGTTCAAGCGACCGACGGCTGCCGGGGAGCGCCTCCAGCGGATACACTGCTTTCGGCCAAGTATCGGATGCAGCGCATGTCCGCAGTCAGTCCCGACATCTACGCCAGCGCGCCCCTGCGGCAACTGCTGGCGGACGAGGTGCGCGACCTGCTGCCGGCGTTGCAGCGGTGCACGGGCGAGCACGGCTTGCTGCTGTCGGCGGCCAGGCAGGATCGGCCACCGGCCCTGCCAATGCTCGCCTGCTGGACGCACCTGCAACTGGCCGGTGAGCACTACGCGGGAGATTTGCTGGGCAGGACGGACGAGCCGTTGCCGTTTGTCGACGACGCGTTCGAGCTGGTGGTGCTGCGCCATGCGCTGGAGGCGGTCTCGCTGCCGCAGCCGATGCTGGACGAGGCGATCCGCGTGCTTTCGCCGGGCGGCCTGCTGGCGCTGAGCGGCGTGCATCCGCTCAGCCTGTGGCTGCCGTGGCTGGCATGGCGCGGGCGGCGCCAGTCGCTGCGTCCGTACATGCCCTTGCAGGTGGGCGAGTGGCTGCGTCGCGGCGCCATGCAGGTGGAGTGCGTGCGCCGGGTCGGCCACGCATTGCCCGGTGGGACGGGGACGCCACGGCTGCCCGAGGCGATTGGCGGCGGCTATGTGCTGCTGGCACGCAAGCGGCGCCGGGCAGTGACGCCAATCAGGCTGGTTCCGCGCACGCTGCCTGCCACAGCGAATGCGGGACTGGCGCCCAGTGCGAGACGCAATACGGCTTGAATGGCCTGAACGAACGAGGATCGACGTTGACCGAAGTGGAAGCTTTTACCGATGGCGCCTGTCTGGGCAACCCCGGGCCGGGCGGCTGGGCCGCGCTGCTGCGCGCCAAGGGCACCGAACGCATGCTGGCCGGCGGCGAGCCGGACACCACCAACAACCGCATGGAATTGATGGCGGCGATCGCCGCGCTGGAGGCCCTGCAGCGCCCGTGCAAGGTCCAGCTCACCACCGATTCGCGCTACGTCATGCAGGGCATCGAGGAATGGGTTCCCAAGTGGCGTGCCAACGGCTGGCGCACTGCCGATCGCAAGCCGGTCAAGAACCAGGACCTGTGGCAGCGGCTGTCGGAAGCGACCGCGCCGCACGCCGTGCGCTGGCAGTGGGTGCGTGGCCACAACGGCCACGTCGAGAACGAGCGCGTTGACGTGGCGGCTCGCGAACAGGCCGAGCAGTTCCGGGGCAAGCCATGAGGCAGGTCGTACTCGATACCGAAACCACCGGCCTGGAAGTCCGTCAGGGGCACCGGCTGATTGAAATTGCCTGCATCGAGATGGTGGAGCGGCGGCTGACGGGCAGGCGCTACCAGACCTATCTGAATCCCGATCGCCGGATTGACGAGGGCGCTCGCCAGGTC
Source organism: Dyella sp. (assembly GCA_036279335.1). GTDB lineage: Bacteria > Pseudomonadota > Gammaproteobacteria > Xanthomonadales > Rhodanobacteraceae > Dyella_A. The sequence goes on along the minus strand of DASUJJ010000172.1, from coordinate 10,949 downwards.
ACCGGCATCGAGGATGAGTTCCTGCTCGACAAGCCGCGATTCCCCGACGTGGCTGAGGAGTTCCTCGCCTTCATCGATGGCGCCGAGCTGATCATCCACAACGCCGCCTTCGACCTGGGATTTCTCAACGCCGAGCTGGCGCGCCTGCCGGCCGCGCGAGGGACAATCCAGGAGCGCTGCAGCGTGCTGGACACGCTGACGATGGCGCGCGAGCGCTATCCCGGTCAGCGCAACAGCCTCGACGCATTGTGCAAGCGCCTGGGCGTGGACAATTCGGCGCGCGAGCTGCACGGCGGGTTGATCGACTGCCAGCTGCTGGCGGACGTCTATATCGCCATGACCTCGGGGCAAGTCGCGCTTGATCTGGGGTTCGACAAGCCCGGCGAAGAAGCGCGCGAGGCAGTCATTCTGCCGGTCGAACTGCTGCGCCGGCCGCGCGTGCTGCGTGCCGATGCCGATGAGCTGGCCGCGCACGAGCAGCGGCTCGACGCGCTGGACAAGAGCGCGGGTGGAGTCAGCGTGTGGCGGCGTGAATCGGAGGCCACGGCGTGACCAGGCTCAGGTCACGCGCACCAGAATGACGGTGAGGTTGTCGCTGCCGCTTGCTTCGAGCCCGTCGATCAGCAGGTGATCGACGCATTCCTGGGCTGCCAGATCGGTACGTCGGGAAAGGCGTGCGAGCGCCGCATCATCCAGCCCTTCGGTCAGTCCGTCGGTGCACAGCAGGAAACCCGTTCCAGGCTGGCAAGTGCCGCCGGCCACGCCGATATGCATCTGCTCGGCGGCGGTGATGCCCAGCGCCTGGGTCAGCACGTTGCGCTGCGGATGCCGTGCGGCGAGTTCAGGATCCAGCCGTCCTGCATTGATCAGCTCCTGTACCAGCGAATGGTCGTGGCTGACCTGCCGGAACTCCCTGCCAACGACATAGATGCGGCTGTCGCCTACCCAGGCCAGCTCGTAGTTGTTCTCATGGATTCGCAAGGCGGCAACCGTGGTGCCCATGGGCAGCGCATCGCGGCTCTGGCGGGCATGGGCTTCGAGCCGCGAGGCCGCCGTGCGTACGGCATCGATCAAGGCCGCGCCGCGCCGAACCGCTTCCACCATCACGTCGCGCGCCAGCGCCGACGCCACTTCCCCATGCTGGTGCCCGCCCATGCCATCGGCCACCAGGAACAGGCCCAGGGCCGGGTCGGCGTAGTAGGTGTCCTCATTGCGCGTTCGGCGCAGTCCGACGTGGGTTCCGTGTCCGAATTCGATCATGAGGATGGGGCTGCCGGCGAATCCCGCCAGCATGCCGGATGCCCACCCCAGTTGTCACGGCTCGCGGGCCTGCGTATCATCCACGGCTCGCGCGGACCACCGTGTGACCCCTTTGGAGAGGTGGCAGAGTGGTCGAATGTACCTGACTCGAAATCAGGCGTACGTGTAAGCGTACCGTGGGTTCGAATCCCACCCTCTCCGCCAGACGACGAAGGCCCCGCAGCAGTGCGGGGCCTTTTTCTTGGCGCGCTCACCAGAGCATCTCTAGACGTCGAGCAGTGCCGGCGTGGACGGTTCGGGTGGCTCCATGCCGCCGGCTGAATCCGGGGTACCGGACTGGCGGTGGCTGAGCCGGATGAGTCGGTCGATCACTGCGATCTGCTGTGGCGTGCCGAGCGGTGCGGTGAGTGCGGGTGAGACGAGCGCGACCAGTCGCGCCAGCAATTCGGCATCGCTGATTGCCTGCCCCATGCTTAGTTCCGCGACCAGCTCGCTCATGTCGTCGGCGGCGAGTACGCCGGACAGCGACTTGAGCGCGAAGTGCAGGCGCAGGCCCAGCTCGTTGCGCGGGAGCTGGGGCAGGGCGCGTGCGAACGCCTCGAAAAAACGCCCGAAGATCGGACGATAGTGCTGCTGCAGGTAGTCGCGGACAAAAGGCGAAGCATCGCTGTAGACACGGCCAAGCAGTCGCAGGAAGGCGGGGCCGCCGGCCGGGTCGCGTCCCAGCTGCAGCGCCGGCACGAACAGCACGCCGAGGATGGCTACGCAGTCCGGGGCTCGGTTGCCCGCCTCGCAGGCGTCCAGAAGGCGCAGCCGCTCTTCATTCAGGCGATCGAGCCGATGCGCCAGCAGCTCCGTGAGCATCGCATCCTTGCTGCCGAAGTGGTAATTCACCGCGGCAAGGTTTGCGCCGGCACGTGCGGTCACCTGGCGCAGCGAGAGCGCATCGTAGCCACGTTCGATAAACAGCAGCTCAGCCGCATGCAGCAGGCGACTGCGCGTGTCGGCGGCCTGCGTTCCCACGGTGGTCGTGCGCATTGCCTCTTCCTGGTGAACGCGTAAGGAACCCGGTAGCGCTCGCAGGCGGGCCTGAGCGGTCGATGGCTGCCTGGAACGCCGGTAGCCCGGTAGACGCTAGTGGCGTCAGGAAGTGGCAGCAAGCTGCAGCGCACGACAAGCCGCGGCTTGACCACAAAAAAAGGCGGGGAGGCCCCCACCTTTTTCGATACATCGCGCGGGCTGTGAGCTCAGCCGGCCTTTTTCTTGGCCAGCCGCAGCCAGGTGTCGACCACCGTATCGGGGTTGAGCGACACCGACTCGATGCCCTGTTCCATCAGCCACTCGGCCAGATCCGGGTGATCGCTGGGACCTTGGCCGCAGATGCCGATGTACTTGCCCTTGGCGCGGGCGGTCTGGATGGCCATGGCCAGCAGTTTCTTCACCGCCGGGTCGCGCTCGTCGAACAGGCTGGCGACGATGGACGAATCGCGGTCCAGGCCCAGGGTGAGCTGGGTCAGGTCGTTGGAGCCGATCGAGAAGCCGTCGAAGATGTCGAGGAACTCGTCGGCCAGCAGGGCGTTCGATGGCACCTCGCACATCATGATCACCTTGAGCCCGTGCTCGCCCTGCTTGAGGCCGTTGGCGGCGAGCACGTCGATCACCTTGCGACCCTCGCCCAGGGTGCGTACGAACGGGATCATCACCCACACGTTGTCCAGGCCCATCGTCTCGCGCACGTGCTTGACGGCCTTGCATTCCAGCCCAAAGGCCTCGGCAAAGCTGGGGTCGACATAACGGCTGGCGCCGCGGAAGCCGATCATCGGGTTTTCTTCGTGCGGCTCGTAGCGCGAGCCGCCGATCAGCCCGGCGTACTCGTTCGACTTGAAGTCGGACAGGCGCACGATCACCGGCTTGGGGTACACCGACGCGGCGATGGTGGCGATGCCTTCGCCAAGGCGGTCGACGTAGAACGACACCGGGTCTGCATAGCCGGCCATGCGTTCGTCGATTTTGGCCTTGGTCTCGGCGTCCTGCTTGGCGTACTCCAGCAGCGCCTTGGGATGCACGCCGATATGGCTGGCGATGATCATCTCCAGCCGCGCCAGGCCAATGCCGGCGTTGGGCAGCATGCCGAAGTCGAAGGCACGTTCCGGGTTGGCCACGTTCATCATGATCTTCAGCGGTGCCTCGGGCATGGCGCCGAGGTCGGCCGTGATGCGCTCGAACGGCAGCTTGCCCTCGTAGATCGTGCCGGTGTCGCCCTCGGCGCAGGACACGGTGACGTCGGTGCCATCGGGAATCGACTGCAGGCCATTGCCGGTCCCCACCACTGCGGGCACGCCCAGCTCGCGGGCGATGATCGCCGCGTGGCAGGTGCGGCCGCCGCGATTGGTGACGATGGCCGCGGCGCGCTTCATGATCGGCTCCCAGTCGGGGTCGGTCATGTCGGCGACCAGCACGTCGCCCGGCTGGAACTCGTTCATCTGCGCCAGCGAGGTCACTACGCGCGCCTTGCCGGCGCCGATCTTCTGGCCGATGGCGCGGCCTTCGCTGAGCACCTTGCCCTTGCCATTGAGCTGGAAGCGTTCCAGCTGGGTGGCGTGCGCGCGCGACTTCACTGTCTCTGGTCGCGCCTGCACCACATACATCTTGCCGGTGTGACCGTCCTTCGCCCACTCGATGTCCATCGGGCGACCGTAGTGCTGCTCGATCACCAACGCCTGCCGGGCGAGTTCCTCCACGTCTGCATCGCTGATGCAGAAACGGTTGCGGTCGGCGGCCGGCGTTTCCTCGATGCGCACGCGCTCGCCGGGCTGGTCCGAATAGACCATGCGCTGCTGCTTGGCGCCGAGGCTGCGGCGGAGCAGGGCGGGTTTGCCGGCCTTGAGCGTGGGCTTGAACACGTAGAACTCATCGGGGTTCACCGCACCCTGCACGACCATCTCGCCCAGGCCGTAGGAGCCGGTGACGAACACCACGTCACGGAAGCCGGACTCGGTGTCCAGCGTGAACAGCACGCCGGAAGCACCCACGTCGGAGCGCACCATCAGCTGCACGCCGGCGGACAGGAATACGTCTTCGTGCTTGAAGCCCTGGTGCACGCGGTAGGCGATGGCGCGGTCGTTGTACAGCGAGGCGAAGACCTCTTTCACCTTGTGCAGCACGTCCTCGATGCCGACCACGTTGAGGAAGGTTTCCTGCTGGCCGGCGAAGGACGCGTCGGGCAGGTCTTCGGCGGTGGCCGAGGAACGTACGGCGACGGCGATATCATCGCTGCCGGCGTCCCGGCACAGTTTGGCGTAGGCATCGCGGATGGCCTGGTCCAGCTCGGAGGGCAGCGGGGTCTCCACGACCCACTGGCGGATTTCCTTTCCTGCGGCCACCAGCGCGTCGACATGGTCCACGTCCAGACCCGCCAGTCGCGCCTGGATGCGCTGGGCCACGCCGCTCTTGTCCAGGTACTGCTGGAACGCATCGGCGGTGGTGGCAAAGCCGCCCGGCACGGATACGCCCAACTTGCTCAGGTTGCCGATCATCTCGCCCAGCGAGGCATTCTTGCCGCCGACCTGGCCCAGGTCAGTCATGCGCAGTTGGTCGAGCCAAAGCACCAGATCGTTCAAGATGGATCTCCTCGGGACACAAGCGTAGGTGTGGCGGCGAGGCTCGCAAAAGCGCGCCTCGTGGAACTGGTATTGTCCGCCGGGATTGGTGCACGGCACAAGAAGACCAATGCAATCCGTTGCTGCGCCAACTGCATACCAGTCAACGCAAGCTCAGGCGCACAAAGCAAACCGGGCATGCGCTAAGGTGCCGGACATCCCATCTTCCGTGCGAGACCGATCCATGCGGCGAACCGTGTTTTTCATCTCCGACTCCACTGGTATTACCGCAGAGACCATCGGCAACAGCATCCTGGCGCAGTTCGAAGGTCTGGAGTTTGACAAACATCGCCTGCCATTCGTGGACGATGCGAGAAAGGCCGAGGCGGCCGCGCTGCGCATCAAGACGCGCTACGCGCAGGCCGGGGATCGCCCGATCGTGGTCAACACCATGGCCGATCGCGCCCTGTGCGAAATCGTGGCGACCAGCGGTGCACTCATGCTGGACGTATTCGCGCCGTTCATCGGCCCGCTGGAAGAAGAGCTCGGCGCCAAGCGTTCCGGGGCGGTGAATCGTTCGCACGGCCTGGTGGATTTCGAGAAATACGAGGCGCGCATCAACGCCACCAACTACGCGCTGTCGCACGACGACGGCATCGACGTGGACTACGCGCAGGCAGACCTGATCCTGGTCGGCGTGTCGCGCTCCGGCAAGACGCCGACCTGCCTCTACATGGCCTTGCATTACGGGGTGAGTGCCGCCAACTACCCCCTGACGGACGACGATCTGGACAAGCTGGAGCTGCCGGCCCGGCTGCGCCCATACAAGGATCGCCTGTTCGGCCTCACCATTGATCCCCTGCGGCTGGCGCAAATCCGCGAACAGCGGCGTGCCAACAGCCGCTATGCCACCATCGAGCAGTGCCGGTGGGAGCTGTCGCAGGCCGACAAGCTGATGCGTCGCGAGGGCATTCCCAATCTCAACACCACCCACGTGTCGATCGAAGAGATCGCCAGCAAGATCTTCGAGCGCTTCGGTATCGAGCGCACCATGTTCTGATTAGCCGGAGTTGCCTGACTGTATGAGTGCCGTACTGGATCGCCGCACCGCCCTGTTGCCGGGACGCTTCGAGTTCCTGATGGGGCTGTACGCCGAGAATTACCATCGGCTGACGCGGCTGTTTGCGCCGCAGACGCTTGCGCCGGGGCGCTACGTATCCAGCGTCGACGACGGGCTGGATGTGCATCTCCAATTGCAGGAATGCCACCCCTACACGCTCGAACTTGAACTGACGTATGACCTCGTCGATGCACAGACCGGTTTGCGTACGCCCTCGGCCCAGCTCCGCGTGTACACCGATGCGCATGTGGCGGAGGCGCTGCACTGCCATCCGGGGCGCCATCTATGGCAGGTGCTCGGCCCGTTTCCGCCGGCGAATACGGTGCTTCAGCATCGACTGCGCATGAACGGCTTTCTCACCCGCTGGCTGGAATACCTGGCCGAGCAGGGACACTCCACGCACAGCCTTGTGCCCGAGGAGCAGACGCCCCAGGCGCCAGATTGGCAACAGCGTTCGCGTCAGGCATGACGACAGGCAACAAAAAACCCGCTCAAGGCGGGCTTCCCGTTAAATGGCGGAGCGGACGGGACTCGAACCCGCGACCTCCGGCGTGACAGGCCAGCATTCTAACCGACTGAACTACCGCTCCAGGTACTGCTTCCAGCTTCACTATGGTTCGCGTTGCTGCGAACTGCGGGTTCCAACTTGGCGTCCCCACGGGGATTCGAACCCCGGTCGCCACCGTGAAAGGGTGATGTCCTAGGCCTCTAGACGATGGGGACAATTCAAGTTGGTGGAGCCAGGCGGGATCGAACCGCCGACCTCCTGCATGCCATGCAGGCGCTCTCCCAGCTGAGCTATGGCCCCGCCGCTGGAAGCCCGAAAGAATAGGCAGGGGTCGCGATTCCGTCAAGCATTTTCTGAAAATATTTTTGCGATCGACGCGACCGACCTTGTCCCCGCAGCGTCGTCGCTGGTGCGGCAGCGGGTAAGCTTGACTGACCCGCTTTGCAGGAAGACCCATGCACGAGATCGGCTTCATCCGCGACCTCGCTATCGTGATGATCGTGGCCGGTGCCACGACCATCCTGTTTCATCGCCTGCGCCAGCCGGTGCTGCTGGGTTACATCCTCGCGGGGGTGTTGATTGGTCCGCACACGCCGGGCGTGCTGGTGGCCGACCCGCGTGCCATCAACGACATTTCCAATCTCGGCGTCGTGCTGCTGATGTTTACGCTGGGCCTGGAGTTCAGCATCCGGAAACTGCGCGAGGTCGGCGTGGGCGTGCTGGTGGTGGCGGTGGTCGAAGTCAGCCTGATGCTGTGGATCGGCTATGGCCTGGGCGAAGCGTTCGGCTGGAAGGGCAGGGATGCACTGTTCCTCGGCGGCATCATGGCGCTGTCCTCCACCATGGTCGCCACGCGCACGCTTTCCGAGAGCGGGCTGCGTGCGCTGCCGTTTGCCAAACTGGTGGTCGGTCTGCTGGTCGCCGAGGACGTGCTTACCATCGTCATCCTCACGCTGTTGACCGCGGTGGCGATTGGCGGTTCGGTCGAGGCCTCCACCGCGCTCACCCTGATAGGCCATCTCGGCCTGTTCGTCGTGGCCGGCATGATTGTCGGTTTGCTGCTGGTGCCGCGGCTGGTTGACTACGTCGCCGGGTTCGGGCGGGAGGAGATGCTGCTGGTCAGTACGCTGGGGCTGTGCTTTGGTGCCAGCCTGCTGGCCGCCTGGATGGGCTTCAGCGTGGCCCTGGGCGCATTCCTGGTCGGCGCCGTGGTGGCGGAGGCGCGCAGCTCGGAGCAGGTGATGCGTCTGGTCGAACCGCTGCGCGACATGTTTGCCGCGCTGTTCTTCGTGTCGATCGGCCTGAAGATCGATCCGGCCATGCTGGCCCAGTACGCCTTGTCGGCACTGGCGATTGCTGCGGTGGTGGTGGTCGGCAAGACCGTCGTGTGCAGCCTGGGCATGTTCGCGATGGGCCATGATCCCCGCACGGCCGTTCGCACCGGAGTGAGCATGGCGCAGATCGGCGAATTCTCGTTCGTGATCGCCACCCTTGGCCTCTCCCTTGGCGCGGTGAGTGATTTCATCTATCCGGTGGCCGTCGCCGTGTCGGTGCTGTGCATGGCGCTGTCGCCCTATCTGGTTCGCTCGGCGGATGGCGTGGTGAACGTCATGCGCCGCGTCGCGCCGTCGCCGGTGCGTCTGTTGGTGACCAGCTATACGGGCTGGCTGGAAAACCTGCGCCCGGTCAACGAGAACGCGGTGATCGCCGCCATGCTGCGGCGCTTGCTGGTGCACATCGCCATCAACGTGATGCTGGTGGTCACCCTGTTCGTGATCGGCGCCTACGTCAACGCGCACAACTGGACATGGTTTTCGATGCTCGGCCTGACCCGGGACGCGAGACACACCGTGATATGGGCCGCGGCGCTGTTTCTGTCGTTGCCGCTGCTGATCGCGGTCTACCGCAAGGCGGAGGCACTGGGCATGCTGCTGGCCGAACTGGGGATCCGGGAAAGCTACGCCGGCGCCTATACGCATACCATCCGCGGCGTGCTGGCCCGCTTGATTCCGCTGTCGACCCTGTTCGTGCTGGCCATCCTGGTGAGCGCACTGGGTTCCACCATCCTGCCGCCACGGGGCGTGGCCCTGTCCGTGGGGGCCGTGGGGGTGCTGGTGGCGATCATGCTGTGGCGCGGCCTGGTACGAGTTCACGCTCGACTGCAAGCCGCGCTGCGCGACACGATTGCCAAGTGAACAGCGCCCCCGGCCGGCGCTGGAAAATGGCCAGAGTGGGAACCTTGCCGACTATGAACGGTCGTACTTGCGGCGTCGTTGCCAAGCGTTGGTGACGGCCCCACAATGAGCGGCCAGCCTCCACAGCGGGGGCTTGTCCGGCGGTGCCGGCACAATCCATATGAGGGAGTTCTCGATGAAACATTTTCTGCGCCCCACGCTCACGACGGCCGTCATGGCCGTGGCGCTGGGCATGACTGCCGGCGCCCATGCGCAGGCGGACAAGTCCTCCGCCGCCGGCTCGGTCGACAAGACCAAGGCCAGCTACGTGGTGGGTTGGGATCTGGCCAACTCGCTGCCGCCGCTGGTGCGTGACGAGGTGGATCCGGCAACGGTGGGGCGCGCCGTGCAGTCGGCACTGTCCGGCCAGAAGCCGACGATGAGCGAGGCCGAGTACAAGCAGGTCAAGCAGGCGTTCATCACCAACCTGCAGGCCAAGGCGAAGGCCGAGTACGAGCAGGTGGCGGCCAAGAACAAGGCCGAGGGCGACGCTTTCCTGGCCAAGAACAAGTCCGCGCCGGGTGTGAAGACCACGGCCTCCGGCCTGCAGTACAAGGTGATCTCGACCGGCAGCGGTCCGCGTCCGGGTCCGAACGACACCGTGCAGATCACCTATACCGGCACCTTCGTCAATGGCGAGAAGTTCGATGCGTCGGCGGATCATCCGGAGCCGAAGTCCGGCACCTCGGTGCCGATTCCCCTCGCTGGCGTGATCCCGGGTTTTCGCGAGGGCCTGATGCTCATGCAGACCGGTGCCCACTACAAGCTGTTCATTCCGTCGAGCCTCGCCTACGGCGCGCAGCCGGGCAACGGCTTCCCGCCGAACGAAACGCTGATCTTCGACGTGACGCTCGAGAAGACGGGCCCGACGCCCGCCGGTCAGGGCGCAGCCAACCAGGGCGGCTGATCGCTCTACTGGCGACAACCGTTGATACAGAAAGGGCGCGAAGCAATTCGCGCCCTTTTTTCGTGGGCGTGCGGGCACGGGGCGCCTGTTAGAATTCCGGTTTTGAATTCACAGGGATCGGGCGGCGATGAAAGTGACCATCTTCGGCACGGGCTATGTGGGCCTTGTCACCGGCGCTTGTCTTGCCGAAATGGGTAACCACGTGGTTTGTGTCGACATCGATGCACGCAAGGTCGAGCGGCTGCAGCGCGGCGAGATTCCGATCTTCGAACCCGGCCTTGAGCCGATGGTGGCTCGAAACCAGACGGAAAGCCGCCTGTCCTTCACCACCGAGGCGGCCCCGGCAATCGTCCACGGCGACATCATCTTCATCGCGGTCGGTACGCCGCCCGACGAGGACGGCAGCGCCGACCTGCAGTACGTCCTGGCAGTGGCGCGCACGATCGGCCGTCAGCTGGATCGCTATGCCGTGGTGGTCAACAAGTCGACCGTGCCGGTGGGTACGGCCGACCGGGTCCGCCAGGCGATTGCCGACGAACTCGCCGTACGCGGTGCCAAGGTGGATTTCGACGTCGTCTCCAATCCGGAGTTTCTCAAGGAAGGCGATGCCGTCGAGGACTGCCTGCGTCCGGATCGCATCGTCATCGGCAGCAGCAGCGAGCGCGCCATTGCAGCGATGCGCACGCTCTATGCGCCGTTCAATCGCAACCACGATCGCACCGTGCTGATGGACGTCCGCTCGGCCGAGCTGACCAAGTACGCCGCCAACGCGATGCTGGCCACCAAGATCAGTTTCATGAACGAGATCGCCAATATCGCCGAGCGCGTGGGCGCCGACGTGGAGCTGGTCCGCCAGGGCATCGGCTCGGACCCGCGCATCGGCTATCACTTCATCTATCCGGGCGCCGGCTACGGCGGCTCGTGCTTTCCCAAGGACGTGCAGGCGCTCGAGCGCACGGCACGTGCGCACGGCTACGCGGCTCACCTGCTGGGGGCGGTCGAGCGCGTGAACCGCGAGCAGAAGGCCCGGCTGTTCGAGCTGATCGAGCGCCATTTCGACGGCCAGCTCGCCGGCAGGACGATTGCCGTCTGGGGACTGGCGTTCAAGCCCAACACCGACGACATGCGCGAGGCGTCCAGCCGGCGTCTGATGGAGATGCTGTGGGCGGCCGGCGCGCGCGTGCGCGCGTTCGATCCGGAGGCTGCCGACGAGACCCGCCGCATCTACGGCGAGCGCGCTGATCTGGTGCTGTGCGAGCATCCCTACGACGCGCTCGATGGTGCTGACACCCTGGCCATCGTCACCGAGTGGAAAGCTTTC
>DASUJJ010000171.1:0-3580 GCA_036279335.1 Dyella sp. | reverse complement strand
TGGGAGGAAGTCGCGGGATGGAACAGGGGATCGAGATGGCGGCTTCAGCCGCCGCCACGCCGGCGCTGGGGGCCGGCCGTGCGCAGGGAGGACGTCCCAGCCAGCAGGACGATCTGGTGTGCCTGGTCGACGAGGGTGCACGGGTACACCTGCTGGTGCTGGCCGACGGCATGGGTGGCGATGGCGCGGGCGAGCTGGCCTCGGCCGGCGTGATCGAGGTGGCGCAGCGCTTGTGGCGCGAAGGGCGCTGGCGCGAGCTGCCCGGCGCGTTGTTCCTTGAGCAGCTGTGTCAGGACGCCCATCTCGAACTGCGTCGCCGCGGCGAGCGTCTGGTGGATGCCGCGCCCCATGCCACCGTGGTGGCGCTGCTGCTGAAAGGCCGCACGGCGCACTGGGCGCACGTGGGCGACAGTCGCCTGTACCGTTTCCAACGCGGCCGATTGCTGGGCTGCACCGAAGACCACAGCGTCGTGCAGGCGCGGGTGCGCCGCGGCGAACTCAGCGCGGAGGAGGCCGGCCGCGCCGCCGACCAGCATCAGCTGCTGCGCGGGCTGGGTGGGCCGATGCAGCCACTCGTGGATCACGGCTGCGCGCCGCTGCGCGCGGGCCAGGAGTTCGCCCTGTGCAGCGACGGCGTGTGGGAGCAACTCTCCGCCGACGAACTGGGCGTGTTCGCCGCGCGGCGAGATCTGCAAACGGCAGTGAGCGAAGCGCTGACGCAGGTGCTGACCCGCGCCCGCGAAGCCGGCGACAATGCCGCGCTGATCCTGGTTCGCCCGGCCGGCGCGCCGCCCGCGTGGCTGGCGCGTGCCGCCCGCTGGTGGTCAGCGCTGCGTGGTGCCGGCCGGCATATCCATCCCGTTTGAACGTGGCATCGCATCTTCAAGGCTTCTTGCATGTTTTCCCTGTTCCGAATCGCTCCTCGTTCCCTGGCCACTGGGGCCCGCGTCCCCCTGCTGCTGCTGGGCGCGCTGGCGCTGGCCGGCTGCGCCTCGTTCGCACGTGCGCCGCGCGGCAGCGCCAAGGCGCCGGCGGTGGTGGTCGCGGCAACGCCGCAGCCGTCCGCCGAGTCCACCGAGGTGCGGCCGCTGGGCGAGATCATCAACGACGACCTGCAGCACGGCCGCTACGTCGAAGGCGAGGCGGCGCTGCGCGCCTATCTCGCGGCGCATCCGAATGACCGCCTCGCGCAGTCGATGCTGCACCAGCTCACCGCTGATCCGCAGAGCGCGCTGGGGCCGGTCGGTTCCACCCACGTGGTGCAGCCGGGCGAGTCGTACAGCACCCTGGCCCAGCGTTACCTGGGTGACGCGCAGTTGTTCCTGATCCTGGCGCGCTACAACGGTTCGACCCGACCGGCGCTGCTGCAGGTCGGGGAAAAACTGCGGCTGCCGGCATCCAGCCGCGACGCGGTCGACGCTGGCCCGGCGTCTGCCGAGCGCGCCGCGCCTGATGCCCCCGTTGCTGCCGACGATGCGGCGCCGGCGGCGACTGCGCTGATCGAGTCCCCCGCGGCGCGCTCGCAGCGCCTGCAGCGAGAAAGCCTTGCCCTGCTCGATGCCGGGCGGGAGACGGAAGCGCTGGCCAGGCTGGATGCCGCGCTGGCCGAGGATCCGGGCCTGGCCTCCGATCGCGGTCATGCGGCGGCCTTGCGCCAGCAGGTGGTGGCACGCTGCCACCAGCGCGCCATCGTGCTGTACCGCGACCAGCAGCTGGCGCCGGCGATTGCCCTGTGGGACCGCGTGCTGGCGGTCGATCCCACCTACGAGCCGGCGCTGGCCTACCGCGCGCGAGCGCAGGAGCTGCAGCGCCGCCTCAAGCAGCTCTGAGCGCGCTCACTGGCTGCGCGGTCGATCCGCGCCGCGGTCCCGTGGCACCACCTTCAGCACACGGGTGGGTTGATCGACTGGCGCCGGTGCGGCGGGCGGCGCGTTTGCGGCCGGACGCCGCTGGCGCGACTGCAGCGCACCGGCCATCAGGTTGAACGCCGCAAACAGCCGCCCGAGTTCGTCGCGGCGGGTCAGCCGGATGCGATAGCGCAGGTCGCCGCGCGCCACCCGCAGCATGGCGTCGCCGACCAGCCCCAGCGATGCCAGCAGCCGGCGGAACAGCGCATACGCCGCGCCGACCACCGCCAGCAGGGTCACCAGCAGCACGGCGGCGATCGCGCCCAGCGTGGTCTTCTGCGCCGCGCGCAGCGGGGTGCGGCTGATGCCCAGCCGCAGCGTGCCGACGGTGGCGGTCTGGTAGTGGATGGGCGCGTTGAACAGCAGCAGGCCGTCGCTGTCGCCGTCGTCGCCGCGGTAGCTGTCGATCTCGCCGCGGCGGTCGAGGCGATGCGCGGGCAACGCCGGCAGCGCGCCGCCGACTTCGTCAGGGCGCGTGCTGGCCACGACGTCGCCCGCGCGGTCGGCCACGGCCAGGTAGCGGATCTGCTGGTTGCGGGCGATGTCCTCCACCAGCGCGCGGGTGGCGGCGCGATCGCCCAGCAGCAGGTCCTCGGCCGACTCACTGGCCACCATGCGCCCCAGCGAGCTGCCGAAATCCAGCGCCAGCCCGTTTACCGCGCGGCCCTGCATGGCGTAGATCGCCGCCATGCCGGCGATCAGCACCAGCGCGAGCACCCCCGCGAGCACCGCCGACCAGCGCCAGCGCAGCGAGACGATGCGGCTGACCAGCGGCTGCTCGTGCAGGCGCTCGTACTCGCGCCGGGCCATGCGCAGATCCTCGGCCAGTTCGGCGCCGCGCTGGTAGCGCGCGGACGCGTCCGGCGCGAGCAGGGTGTGCACGATGTCGGTGAGGATCGCCGGCGCCGCGGCATCGAGCGGTTCCAGCGGCGGCAGCGGCTGCTGGCGGCGCTCGTCGAGCAGGCGCGGCACGTCGGCGGTCTCGTTCCAGGGCAGCTTGCCGGCGAGCAGCCAGTACAGCACCACGCCCAGCGAAAACAGGTCGCTACGCGCGTCGGTCGGCTCGCCGCACAGATGCTCGGGCGCCATGTAGGCGGGTGTGCCGCCTACTTCGCTGCGGGGCGCGCCGTCGGCCGGCTGCAGGCCGCGGCGTTCGGCGATGCCGAAATCGGCGATCTTCGCCTGCCGCCAGCCGTCGGCCAGCATGATGTTTTCCGGCTTGATGTCGTGATGGACCACGCCGTGCGCATGTGCGTAGTCGAGCGCGCCGGCCATCTGCATGGCCAGTTCCAGCACCGCCGGCAGCGGCGGCAGGCCTTCGCGGGCGGCGCGGCTGGCCAGGGTGTCGCCGGGCAGGCGTTCCATCGCGAGGAAGGGCTGGCCGTCGGCCGTTTCGCCCACGTCGAACAGGGTGACGATGTGCGGGTGCGTCAGGTGCCCGGCCGCGCGCGCTTCGACCAGGAAGCGCCGGCGATAGGCAGCGTCCGCGGCCACGCCCGCATGCAGGCACTTGATCGCCACCTCGCGCTCGATCTGCGGGTCGTAGCCGGCGTAGACCACGGCCATCGCGCCGCGACCGAGGATGCCCTCGATGCGGTAGCGGTCGATCGTGCGGGGCAGGTGGGGATCGCGCACGGGCCGGCGGTCAGCGCAGCAGCCACCACGCGAGCGCG
>DASUJJ010000170.1:0-2796 GCA_036279335.1 Dyella sp. | reverse complement strand
CACGCTGTATCGCTTTGCCGAGGAGCGGGTGGTGTCGGTGAATACCTCGGCGGCCGGCGGCAATGCAGCACTGTTGGCAACGGATGAGGGGTGACCGATTCGGCGCTCGGCGTCGTCATTGCGAGCACAGCGAAGCGATCTCCTGCCCTGGTGGGGGAGCTTCGTTGCTGCGCCTCAAACAAGAAGCCTGCGGCGCGAGCCCTCACCCGGATCGCTGCGCGATCCGACCTTGGTCCGCTTCGCGGCCCAAGCCCGCAAGCGGGAGAGGTGGACGGGGCGCGGCCGGCAGCCTTTCTGGTTTCATCCAGGGCGAGTCCACCACAGCCGGGTGGGAACTCGCGATGACGATGACCGCAGGTGTCATGCTCTCGCGCGCGCCTCGGCGCGCCAGCCGAGCAGGCGCCGCTCCAGGATCAGCACCACGTAATACATCAGCATCGCCAGCACGCCCATGACCAGCAGCGCCGTTACTGCGCCCGTCATGTCGATGATATTCAGCGAGTTGGTGATGTACCAGCCGAGTCCGGCACTTGCTCCGACCAACTCGCCGACGACCGCGCCGGTGAGCGCCAGCCCGATGCCGATCTTGATCGACGCCAGCAGCCACGGCACCAGCGAAGGAATGACAACGTAGCGCAGCATGTCCCAGCGGTTGGCGCGCATGCTGCGCAGCGCGTCCACCAGATCCTCGTCGATGCTCTCGATCCCTTCGCGGGTGTTGAACAGCACGACGACAAACACGATCGAAACTGCGAGCAGTACTTTCGACAGGATGCCGATCCCGAACCAGACGACGAAAAATGGGCCGAGTGCCACTCGCGGCACCCCATTGATGCCGACCACATAGGGATCGAGCACGACGCCGGCGAAACGCGAGCGTGCCATCAGCACACCACCGGTCACCCCGACCGCCAGGCCCAGCAGGAGGCCGCCGAACGTCTCCTCGAGCGTTGGCAGGAGATTGTCCCACAGCACCCCATTGCCGGCGATCTCGACGAAACGTTCGGCCACCAGCAGCGGTGTGCTGGCCAGTGCCTTCGCCCCCGGCACATACGTGCCGGCCGCCTGCCATGCGGCGAGCAGGACTATAGCCAACAGGACGCTGGCAAGCCGCGGCAGCATGACGCCGGAGCGATCGGCGATAGCCGGCGCAAGCTCCGCCCGCCCGCTCACGGCGGGGCGCTCCCATCGGGCGGCGGCCCGCCCCGGTGGCTGTATCCGAGCGCGTCCCACACGGTCTGCTGCAGCTCCTTGAATCCTGGCGCGAATCGGCTCGCATAATAGTCGCGTGGCTGCGGGAGCGTGATATTGATCGCCGAAACGATGCGGCCGGGACCGCGCGACATCACCAGCACCCGATCGGCGAGGGTCACCGCCTCTTCGATGTCATGTGTAACGAACAGCACGGTTTGCCTGGATTGCGCGAGAATGCCGAGAAAGAAGTTGCCCACCTGAATGCGGGTCTGCGCGTCCAGCGCGCTGAATGGCTCGTCCATCAGGAACACCGCTGGCTCGTATGCCAGCGCACGCGCCAGGGCGACCCGCTTGCGCATGCCGCCCGAAAGCTGGCCGGGAAACTTGCCGCTGGATTCCCCCAGGCCGACACGCGCGAGCAGTTCGTGCGCGCGGAGTCGCGCCGGCGCCGGACGTTCGCCGGCAAGCCGCAGCGCCACCTCGATATTGCCGCTGGCGGTGCGCCAGGGCAGCAGCGCATCGGTCTGGAACACGAACCCGACACGCATGTCCGCACCGCCCTCGAGCGTCACCCGGCCACTGCTCAATGGCACCAGTCCCGCAATGGCCTTGAGCAATGTGGACTTGCCGCATCCGCTCGGACCGACAATGGCGACAAACTCTCCGGCCGCGACGCTGAAGCTCACGTCGGCGACGGCCAACGTGCCGCCGCCGACCTGACCGGCGCGCTGGCGGTACGCCACGGCCACGTCCGCCACCGCGACGCTGGCACGACCTCCGGTCAACCGGCCATCCGCGATGCACGTCCGGACCGGTAGCAACGCGGCCGATCGTTACTCCTGCGGCGCATTTTGCGTCAGCGACTCGTAGCTCGGGAAGTTGGAAGTCGGGAAATCACCGGAATTCAGCAGCACGTCCTTGCAAGCTTCATAAAGTGCGCGGGTGAACCGCGTCTCCTTCCATTCGTCTTCCATGTAAAAGGCGAGCTCGGACTTGACCACGTCCGTGCTGGTACCCTGGCCCCAGAACTTGATCGCGGTCTTCAGGGCATAGTCCGGATCGGCGTACATCTTCTTCACTGCGTCGCTATACGCCTGCATGAACAGCCGGAATGGCTCCGGATCGGCTTTCACCTGGTTGGTCCGCGTCATGAACACGTTCTGCGCATAAGGATATTTGCGGAAATCGAAGACGATCTGCACCTGGTGCTTGCTCAGCCCCTCATCCAGTGCCGGGCTGAACACCGTGCCCGCTGCCACGCTTCCCTTCAGGATGCCCTGCAGAATAGTTGCCGGCGGACCGAGCGGCACCAGGTGCACCTCGCTCGGGTTCATGTGCGCCTTGGTGTTGAGCGCCCATTTCAGCACCACCTGGCTTGCCGCGCCGGCCCCGGTGATGGCGACATTCTTGCCGCGCAGATCAGCCAGCGTGTGATACGGGGAACCCTGCTTCGCCACCAGCGCGTACAGCATGTTCGTCATGTTGGTGCCGATAATGGTAACGCCGCCCGGGATCGCGTCTGCCTGGGCGAGCCGCAACGGCGTGTCGGCACCGACCATCGCGATCAGGCCGGTGCCACCCATGAATTCGGTGGCCAGGCCG
>DASUJJ010000169.1:0-2500 GCA_036279335.1 Dyella sp. | reverse complement strand
GGCGACAGCTACCTGTTTCCCGGTGCACCGCGCCTGGCGCGGCTGTCGGTCACGGTCGGGTTCTGAGCGTGACCCTCGTCGAACTGATCGGTGCGTTGATCAGCGCCTGGGCAGTGTGGCTCACCGCCCAGCGCCGCCCCTGGTGCTGGCCGGTGGGGCTGGCCTCGGTGCTGGTCTACGGTGGCATCTTCGTCGAGGCCAAGCTCTACTCCGACGCCCTGCTCCAGCTCGCCTTCGCCGGCCTCATCGTCTACGGCTGGCAGCGCTGGCTGCGCAACCTGGGCGAGGACGGACGCGTGCAGGTGGCGCCGCTGCCGTTCGCCCAGGCGGCGTGGCACGTCGCCATCGGCGTGGCCGGCGCGCTGGCGCTGGGGTTCGGCATGCACCGCTGGACCGATGCCGCCCTGCCCTGGCTGGATGCCTCGCTTACCAGCTTCAGCCTGGTGGCACAGTGGTGGCAGGGTCGACGGCACATCGCCGCGTGGTGGCTGTGGATCATCGTCGACGTGATCTACGTGGGCGAATACGTCTACAAGCACCTGCTGATCACCTCGGTGCTGTACGCGGGTTTCATCGTGCTGGCAGTGATCGGGCTGCGCGCCTGGCGACATGCCCCGGCCTGCCCGCGCTGACGCCGCGCGCGTCGGGACGGCATGCGAAGATAGCGCCCCCTTTCCACGCATTGTTCGCACCGCATGAGCAGTTACGACTTCCGCCAGTTCCAGGCCGAACTGGCCGCGCTGGACGCGGCCAAGCGCAAAGACCAGCCTGCCGAAACGCCGGCGCCGGTGGTGGCAGCAGTCGCACCCGCTCCTGCAGCGCCGAAGAAACGCGGACGGCCCAGCACCAAGGCGGCCGAGGCGGAGCGTCTGGCCCGCGTGCGCGAGGAGTTCCTCGCCCTGCGCGCCCGCCACAACCTCACGGTGGCCGACGTCGTGGCGTTCTTTCCGGAAGAAGAAGGCGTGGCCTACCTGCAGGCGCTGCTGGCGCAGCCGCAGCCGCGTCGGCGCCGACGCAAGACCGACGCCGAATAACCGCTCAGTCCGGCTCGCCGCCGATAAAGCGGTAGCCAACCCCGAGCTCCGTCTTGAGCCGGGGCGGGTGCTCGCCGAACAGCTGGAGGGCGACGGGCAGGCCGATCGCGTGCACCACGGCGGTCCCGACAAGGCCGTCTACGCCTACGCCCTCGAACACTACGCGTGGTGGGAGCAGACGCTGGGCTGCGCGCCGCTGCCGCACGGCCAGTTCGGCGAGAACCTCACCGTGTCCGAACTCGACGAGTCGGACCTCTGCGTGGGCGACCAGCTGGCCATCGGCAGCGCGCGATTCGTGATCAGCCAGCCGCGCGTGCCCTGCTTCAAGCTGGAGCTGCGCTTCGGCGACCCGTCCATGCCACAGCGCTTCGCGCAATCGCTTCGTACGGGCGTCTATCTGCGCGTGCTGCAACAGGGCCACGTGTCGGCCGGCGACGAGGTTTACCTCGTCGTCCGGGGCGCGGGAGGGATCACCATTCGCAGCCTGTTCAACGCCTACATGACAGCAAACGACCCTGCCTCACAGGCCCTGCTCACCGCCGCGCTCGCAGTGCCCGGACTGTCCGGCGAATGGCGGCGACAGATCACGCAGCGGCTGGAGCGGCGTGGCAGTCCGCCCTCGTACTGAGCGCGCTGCGGCTTGCCGGCACGCCGAATCCGGCCGACCAGGCATGTGTCGCGATGGCTCAGGATGGGCGACAGACTCTGGCCACATTGCGTCGTGCCCTCGAAGATCGCCTGCGTAAAAAAATCTATGCTGGTATCGAGGCCCGTGAGCTTCCCGCGAGCATCGGTGCACGTGCTCTGGCCGCCCACACCACGGCTGTCATTCAGGGCATGTCGACATTGGCTCGCGACGGGGCCTCACGTGCCAGCTTACCTGGGCGGGTGGACACGGCAGCGCGGTGTTGGCCGGCGAATTGACGAAATGCTCAAGTGCCAGCGCGGAATTTCTCGCGAAGGTATGGCCAAACAGTCGAAAGAGCGATTCCAGCGAAATCGTGGGACAAGCGGCGAAGATGTCAGGGAAACGCATGCTCGAGCCCGCGGAGATCATCCAGACCGGCCTCCACTCAGCCGATCCAGTCCCCGGTACGCCCGCTGCGTTTTGCGGCATACATGGCCCGATCAGATGATTCCATGAGTGTGCTGATGTCTTCGCCATCATCCGGATAAATCGCCGCGCCTATGCTGGCTGCCAACAGCATGGGACTGGACTCAAACGCGAACGGCGCGCCGATAAGTGCGGACAGCCTCTCGGTATGGGATCGAATCTCATCGCGACTTCCGGCTTGCGTGAGGATGACACTGAACTCGTCCCCACCGACGCGAGCGGTGGTGTCTGCCTCGCGGGAGCCTTGCTTGATCCTGGTGGCCACCTCACGGATGGCGGCGTCACCCGCACGGTGGCCCAAACCGTCGTTGATCGGTTTGAGGCCGTCGATGTCGAGGTTCAGCACGCCAAA
>DASUJJ010000168.1:0-2602 GCA_036279335.1 Dyella sp. | reverse complement strand
CCTGCGCGCGCTCGCCGCGGCCACCGACAACGTGGGGCTGTTCTTCGGCGAGGACATTTTCATCGCGCTGGGCGGGGTGCTGCTGATCCAGAGCTTCTTTGCGCAGCACGGCATCGAGCTCACCCCGCTGTCGATCGCGCTGTGGTCGATTCCCACCGCGGTGGCCGCATTCGCGATCCACAGCGTGCGCATCGTCTGGCACCAGCGGCGGCTGACGCGACGGACCCAGGCGGCGGGGCGCTGACGATGCTGCAGATGGCCCACGTGCAGTGGCTGATGGCGCTGTTCCTGCTCTATTCCGGCTGGCGCAACCTGCGCGAGGGCGACGGCTGGCGCGGCGCGTTCTGGCTGATCCTTGGCGCGCTGTTCGCCAGCGGCGACGCGGTGCTGCGCGCCAGTGCGGCCGGCCACGCATTGCCGGCGCAGCTGTCGGGCGTCGCGGTGATCGCGCTGGCGCTGATCGCGCCGCGCCTGCGTAGCGGCGGCGTAACCGAGGAACACTCCTCCGCGCAGCGGCTGGCGTCGGCGCTGCGGCTGGGCCACCGCCTGTTCGTGCCGGCGCTGGTGATCCCGGGCGTGACGCTGCTGGTCGCGCTGCTGGGCGACCACCTCGCCTGGCACGGCCATCGCCTGTTCGCGGCGGACCGGATGACGCTGACCGGGCTCGCACTGGCCTGCCTGCTGTCGCTGTTCGCCGCCGCGTGGATTACCCGCAGCTCGCCGGTGCGCGGCCTGGTGGAGGGGCGCCGGCTGCTGGACACGATCGGCTGGGCGGCGCTGCTGCCGCTGCTGCTGGCGGCGCTGGGCCAGGTGTTCACCCGCAGCGGCGTGGGCGACGCGATCGCCCAGCTCACGACCACGTGGCTGCCGACGGGCAGCGCGCTGGTCTGCCTGCTGGCCTACGCGCTGGGCATGGTGGTATTCACCGTGATCATGGGCAATGCGTTCGCCGCGTTCCCGGTGATGACGGCGGGCATCGGCCTGCCGCTGCTGGTGGTACAGCACGGCGCCAACCCGGCCGTCCTCGGCGCCATGGGCATGCTGTGCGGCTACTGCGGCACACTGCTGACGCCGATGGCGGCAAACTTCAACCTGGTACCGGCCGCGCTGCTGGAGCTGCGCTCGCCCTACGGGGTGATCCGCGCCCAGGTGTGGACGGCGCTGGTGCTGTTGGCGACCAACCTGGCGCTGATGGCGCTGCTGGTCTTCCGATAGTTTTCACAGGCGATACATCCATGGCATCGACGCTTCCGCGCATCCTGCTGACCGGCTTTGACCCCTTTGGCATCGAGTCGATCAATCCGTCGTGGGAGACCGTGCGCGCCCTGCACGGACGGCGCATCGCCGGGCATCAGGTGGTGGCGCGGCAGCTGCCGACCGAATTCGCCCGCTCGCTGGTGCTGCTGAAAGCGGCGCTGCGCGAGGTGCGCCCGGCCATCGTGCTGGGTGTAGGCCAGGCCGGCGGACGCAGCCGGCTGTCGATCGAGCGCGTGGCGATCAACGTGGCCGACGCGCGCATTCCCGACAACGCGGGCGCGCAGCCGATCGACGCACCGGTGGTGGCGGACGGGCCCGCCGCGTACTTCTCCACGCTGCCGATCAAGGCGATGCTGGCCGCGCTGCACGCGCAGGGCGTGCCTGCCGAGATCTCCAACACCGCGGGCACCTACGTCTGCAACCACATTGCCTACGCGATGGCGCACTTCACCGCACGCCAGCGCGGCGTGCGCAGCGGCTTCATCCATATTCCGTACCTGCCCGAGCAGGCGGTGGGACATACCCATGCACCAAGCATGGCGCTGGACGAAATGACGCGCGGGTTGGCGATCGCCCTGCGCGCGGCGGCATCCCGCCAGACCGACATCCGCGCCGCCGCCGGCACGATCAGCTAGAGCTGCGCTGATCGTCGGGCCGGACGGCGGCAGGTTCGATCAGTAGCCGCGCGACCGGTCTTCGATGCTGCTGCCGGCCGCGTCCCTGCCCTTCAGCTCGTCGTTCATCTTGACCGGAGCGTGGTAGTCCTCGAGGGCGCGTGCCTTGGTTTCCTGCGGGTTGATCCTTTTCAGCTCGCCGTCATCGTCGTAGTACACGATCACGCCGTAATCGAGCGCGATGCGCGCCATGTACTCCAGGTGCTGCTTGCGCACCTTGGACTCCTCGCTGGGTGCGAGCAGGATGGTCTTGGGCAGCTTGCCGGCGTCCTTCAGGTAGGCGAAGTGGCTACCGGTGTCGATGGCGCTCAGCACGGCTCCATCAACGAGGAACTGGCCGCTCTTGTAGGCCTCGATCACCGTATCGAAGTGCTGCTGTGCCTTTATCGCCGCCACTTCGGTCTTGACGTCGCCACGATGGCAGCCGGCCAGTACGAGCGCGCTGGCCAGCACGGCACCGGCAATCAGGCGGCCGGCAAAGGTGTGAAGACGGATCATGCGGATCTCCTGCGGGTGCATTCGTGACAGCGGGCGAGTGTAGCGCCGCGCGGCGGTGGCAAAGGGGAACAACGGCGGGGTGTTCAGGTGCGCGGCAAGGTCACGCCCTGCTGGCCCTGGTACTTGCCGCCGCGATCCTTGTAGCTGGTCTCGCACTCTTCGTCCGACTCGAA
>DASUJJ010000167.1:0-2740 GCA_036279335.1 Dyella sp. | reverse complement strand
GCGGACCAGCCGCCGCCGCGCATCCTGCTGCTGTACGGCTCGCTGCGCGAGCGCTCGTATTCGCGCCTGGCGGTGGAAGAGGCGGCGCGGCTGCTGCAGTTCTTCGGTGCCGAGACGCGCATCTTCGATCCGTCCGACCTGCCGTGGCCCGACCAGCCCGGCGCCGACGACCACCCGGCCGTGCGCGAACTGCGCGAGCTCTCGCTGTGGTCTGAAGGGCAGGTGTGGTGCAGTCCGGAACGGCACGGCCAGATCAGCGGACTGATGAAGGCGCAGATCGACCACCTGCCGCTGTCGATCGGCGCCGTGCGCCCGACCCAAGGCCGCACGCTGGCGGTGATGCAGGTGTCCGGCGGCTCACAGTCGTTCAATGCCGTGAACACGCTCCGCCTGCTCGGGCGCTGGATGCGCATGTTCACCATCCCCAACCAGTCCAGCGTGGCCAAGGCGTGGCAGGAGTTCGATGAGGCCGGCCGCATGAAACCCTCGGCCTATTACGACCGCATCGTCGATGTGATGGAGGAACTGGTGCGCTTCACCGTGCTGCTGCGGCCGCACGCGGCGCAGCTGGTGGATCGCTATTCGGAGCGGCGCGAGGTCAACCAGCCGGTGCTCGGCGGCGCGGTCAACGAAACCCTCGCCAAGATGTAGGGCGAACCGCTTGCACGCCGCGGCTTCGTCGCAGCACGTATCGACCACCCGGAGCTGTGGGAGCGGCTTCAGCCGCGACGCTCCCGCGCTTGCTCAACCCTGTGTGGCAGCCGCGTAGGCCTTGATCTTGGCCAGCATCGCAGCCAGCCCGTTGGAGCGCGTGGGAGACAAGTGCTTGGCCAGGCCGATGGCCTGGATGAACTCCGGTTCCGTCGCCACGATCTCCGCGGCCGATCGATCCGAGTACACCCGCAGCACCAGCGCGATCAGGCCGGAGACGATGGCCGAGTCGCTGGCTGCCTCGAAGTGCATCTTCGTGGCATCGCCGCCGGGCACCAGCCACACCATCGATTGGCATCCGTGCACGCGGTTGGCTTCGGTCTTCGCCTCGTCGGGAAAGGCCGGCAGCTGTTTGCCCAGGTCGATCAGGTACTGGTAACGCTCGGTCCAGTCGCTGAAGAAGGCGAACTCCTCGGCGATCTGCTGCTGGGCTTCGGTGGCGGTGGCGGTGATTTCGGTCATCCGCGCATTATCGCGCTCATGCCCGCTGGAAGCGATCTGGTCGCATGGCTATAGGAGCGCATCCTGTGCGCGACAGCCTTTCGCCGGAATTCGCAGCAGAGCGTTCGCGCACAGGGTGCGCTCCGACAGGTGTCATGCCTAGGCAACGCTCCAGCGCGTGCCCTGTGCACCATCCTCCTGCTGCTGGGCGTCTTGGGCGGTGGCGGTGGTTCCGGTCATCCGCACATTATCGCGCTCATGCCCGCTGGAAGCGATCTGGTCGCATGGTTGTAGGAGCGCACCTGAAGTGGCCGGGTATTTCCAGACCACCGGATAGGAGCAAAACTCTCCTACGAGGTGAATCATGGGACATCGAAAAATAGGGGTCTCCGTCAAGACGGAGGCCGTGCGTCTGGTGGTGGAGGCGGGCTATTCGGTGCCGCAAGCGGCCCAGTGCATGGGCGTCGGGCCTACGGCCCTGCGCCGCTGGGTGGAGGCTTGGCGCGAACGTGAGGCGCGGATGCCGGCCACCGTGGCCGGGCAACGGCTTCTCATCGAGCAGCTGCAGGCGCAATTGAAGGCGTCCGAAGAAGCGCGCGGCGTTCTGGCCCAGGAGCGCGATCTGCTAAAAAAATCGTTGCCCTCTCACCTCGCCGTGCTGTTTCAGCGCGCGCGCTCGACGCGGTGAGAGGGCAGCTGTCGGTGCGGCGAGCCCATGCGTTGCTGGGCTGGCCACGCAGTCGGTATTACGCGCGCCCACCGGCGCCGGCGGTGGTGGACGACACCCTCGCGCGGGAGGTGCGGCGCATCCACCGCTGCAGTCGTCACAGTGGCGGCGCGCGCACGTTATCGCACGGGCTTCGCCGGGTGGGCCTGGACGTGGGGCGCCAGCGGGCCGCCACGGTCATGCGCCTGATGAACCTCACCGCCAAGAAGAAGCGCTTCAAGCACTACAGCCGCAACACCAAGCCGGCTCCGGCGGAGAACGTGCTGAATCGCCAGTTCGATCCAGGCCGTCCCAACCAGGCCTGGGCGGGCGACATTACCTACATCCCCACCCGCCAAGGCTGGCTTTACCTGGCTATCGTGGTCGACCTGTTCTCCCGGCGCATCATCGGTTGGGCCACCAGTCCGGTCGCCGACGCGCGTCTCGCGCTGGAAGCCAGCGAGCTGGCGTTTGCCACCCGCCAGCCCGCCGCTGGCGTGATCATGCATACGGACCAGGGTTGTCAGTACACCTCGGACCTTTACGTCGCGCATCTGCGACACCACGGTGCCGTGCAGAGCATGAGTCGCAAAGGCAACTGCTGGGACAACGCCGTCGTCGAGCGCATCTTCCGCAGCCTGAAACAGGAGTGGATCGACGAGCCGTATGCCACACGAGAGCATGCCGGCCACGATGTCATCGACTACGTCGCCCGCTATTACAACCACCAGCGCTTACACTCGACACTCTGCTACCGTCCGCCCGCCGAGTTTGAGGCGATAGCGGCTTAATGCTCCTATCTCGTGGTTTGGAAATACCCGGCCACTTCAACCCTGTGCGCGAATGCTTTTGCTCCTGATCGACATCAAAGCCAAGAGCATT
>DASUJJ010000166.1:0-2407 GCA_036279335.1 Dyella sp. | reverse complement strand
GCCGGGCACGAAGGATGTTGCGGCCGGCCCGAAGGGCGCCGCGGCGAACGACGCAGCAGTGAAAGAGCTGGTGCTGTCGTGGGCGCTATCGACGAGGCAGAGCGAGGCGGCACAAGCCTGGGCGTGGCGCAACTATGGGCGCAAGCTCGCCGCGCCGGCCTGGGCCGAGGCGACGATGGCGCTCGCCGACAACGATCTCGACAAGGCGCAACGCCTGCTCGAGCATCGCGGCAAGGAACTCGATCCGGCGCAGGCGGCGGACCTGGCGCAGGCCACCGGCCGCACGGCGCTTGCGCAATCGCTGGTATTCAGCGCAATGCAGCGGCACCCCGACGATGATGCAATCCACGCGCAGGGTGAAGCGCTGCTGCTGCACGACGTGGATAACTTCTCACTCGGCGACACCTTCTTCGAGCGCGGCGTACTCAAGGGGCAGGAGCGGCACGCGGGCGCGGCCTTGTGGCTAACACCGTCGCTGCGGCTCGCACCGCAGGTGACCGACATCCGGCAGAACAGCGCGGATGCGGCACAACTGGTCAACGTGCCGGGCGCCGACCGCCAGGTCGGCGTTGGACTGCGGCTGCGGCGCGCCGCGGGCTACTGGGAGGCGGGCGTGTTTCATCGTGACGCGCTCACCAGCTTCCAGGGCTGGCGCGCCGCCGCCGTCACGCGCTGGCGCGAAGGGTTCACCACCACCATCGGCGCCGGTTACAACGTGCGCGCGCTGGAGAGCACTCCACTCGCAGTGGGCGGCATGAAGCGCCAGCTGTCGGCCGCCGCACAGTACGAATTCAGCCGGCGTGAGTACGTGAACGCCGAGGCAGCAACGGCGCGCTATTACACACAGGACGGCGATTCTCTGGGCAGCGGCCGCGGCATCGAGTGGGAGCTCGGCTACCGCGTGCGCACCGCGTACCCCGACCTGACGCTGAAGCTCGCGGGCGAGCATTGGCGATTCTCGAAAGGCGGTGCGGTGGACGGCCGGGCGGCGACGCTGGTGCCCGTGGGCACCGCGGCGGACGCCGCGTTCTTCATGCCGGACGACTACAACCTGTACGGCGTTTATGCGGCGTGGGGCGAGAACTATCGCGACCACTACAGCCATGCGATCCGTCCGTTCGGACGGGTCGGTCTCACGCACAACACGTTGAGCGGCACCGGCTACAACGTCATGCTCGGCGCCGGTGGTTCGCTGCTCGGACGCGACCATCTTGCGCTGGTGTTCAGTCAGACGCGTGGCGGCAACGGCGTCAACGAGCGGGTGCGGGAGATCGGCGTGCGTTACCAGTATTTTTTCTGAACCTGTTTTGAACCTGATGAGGGAGAAGCATTCATGAGCATTCTGCGCGGTATCACTTTGTTCTGCGCGCTGGCCGCCTTGTTCATTGCCGGCTGCGCGGTCACCGACGTAAGCCCCGGCGCTCCGGCCCTGGAGCGCGGCGCCAAATGGGCGCTGCTGCCAATCGCGAACCATACCGATGCGCCGCAGGCGGGACTGCGCGCCGAAGCGATCGCCGAGGCGCTGCTGCGGACACGCGGCATCGCCGATCTGCAGCACTATCCGGCGGCGCTCAACCGCGATGCGCTGTTCGAGCCTGCCGACGGCAAGACGCAGGCAGCCGCCCGTAAGTGGGCGCACGATCAGGGCGTGCGCTATGCGGTGTCCGGCGCGGTCGACGAATGGCGCTACAAGGTCGGCGTGGATGGTGAACCGGCGGTCGGCATCGCGCTGAATGTCATCGATCTGCAATCGAACCGCGTGGTGTGGAGCGCGGTGGGCGCGAAGAGCGGCTGGAGCCGCGAGTCGCTCGCCGGGGTCGCGCAGAAGCTGCTGCGCGAGCTGCTCGGCGGCATGCCGTTGAAATAAGCGGGACAGCGGCGTGAGACAGAGCAGCAATTCTTCCGCAAGCTTCGCTGATGGGCGCGTGGGCGCGCTGCTGGCGCCGTCGCGCGCCGGCTTGCGCGGTTGGGTGGAGACGGTGGCGCTGACGGCGGCGGTGATTGCGCTGTGCTGCTGGCTCTCACCCGACGACCCGTTTTTCACGCTGAAGCCGTTCCCGTGGCCGTGGTTCGCGCCGCTGCTGCTGGCATTGCGCTACGGATTCTTTCCGGGCATGGCCTCGGCCGGCCTGCTGGCGGCCGCCTGGGTGTGGCTGGCCGGCAGCCGTGGTGCGGATTTTCCCGCGACTTATTTCTACGGCGGACTGATCCTGGTGATCATTTGCGGTGAATACGGCAGCACCTGGATGACGCGGCTGCGGCGCACCGCGGAGGTCAATGCCTATCTCGAAGAGCGCATGGCGACGGCGCTCAATCAGTTGCGCGTTGCGCGGCTGTCCCACAACCGGCTGGAGCAGGACCTGGTGCTGCGGCCGTTCACATTGCGTGGCGCGCTGGCCGAGCTGCG
>DASUJJ010000165.1:0-4498 GCA_036279335.1 Dyella sp. | reverse complement strand
GGCGTGAGTGGCTACGGCCACATCGGCACCCAGGTCGGCGTGCTCGCCGAAGGGCTGGGCATGCAGGTGATCGTCCACGACATCGAGACCAAGCTCTCGCTGGGCAACGCGCGCGCCGCGGCCAGCCTGGACGACCTGCTGGAACGCTCCGACGTGGTGACCCTGCACGTGCCCGAGACGCCCGCCACGCAGAACATGATCGGCGCCGCGCAGCTGGCGACCATGCGCGCCGGCTCGCTGCTGATCAACGCCTCGCGCGGCACCGTGGTCGACATCGAGGCGTTGGCCGAGGCGCTGCGTTCGGGCCATGTGGCCGGCGCGGCGATCGACGTGTTCCCGGTCGAGCCCAAGGGCAACGACGACCCATTCGTCTCGCCGCTGATCGGCATGGACAACGTGATCCTCACCCCGCACATCGGCGGCTCGACGCTGGAGGCGCAGGACAACATCGGCATCGAGGTGGCGGCCAAGCTGGTGCGCTACAGCGACAACGGCTCGACCCTGTCGGCGGTGAACTTCCCCGAGGTGTCGCTGCCGGAGCACCCGAACAGCCGCCGCCTGCTGCACATCCACCAGAACGTACCGGGCGTGCTGTCACGCATCAACGAGCTGTTCTCGGCCGGGAATATCAACATCGACGCGCAGTTCCTGCAGACCGACCCGCAGGTGGGCTACGTGGTGATCGACGTGTCTGCCGACGAGGCGCAGGCCAACGCGCTGAAGGACAAGCTGGCGGCGATCCAGGGCACCTTGCGCACCCGCGTGCTGTACTGATCGGCGCATTGCGAATGGCGGAAACAGCAACGGCGCCCAAGGGCGCCGTTTCTTCTTGTCCCGATTGGTCGGGGCGGCCGGATTCGAACCGACGACCCTCTGCCCCCCAGGCAGATGCGCTACCAGGCTGCGCTACGCCCCGACGATCGGACAAGTCGGCGATTCTAGCAGCTTGCCGCCGACCGCCGAAAGCCTAGCGACGCAACAGGCCGAGGATTTCTTCCAGCTCCAGCCGCACCTGGCGCACGATCTGGTGCGACATGCTCGCTTCCATCCGCGCTTGCGGGCCTTCCAGCCGGGCGCGAGCACCGGTGATGGTGAAGCCTTCGTCGTACAGCAGCGAGCGGATCTGGCGGATCATCAATACGTCGTGGCGCTGGTAGTAGCGGCGATTGCCGCGACGCTTCACCGGATTGAGCGCGGGAAACTCCTGCTCCCAGTAACGCAGCACGTGCGGCTTCACCCCGCACAGCTCGCTCACCTCACCGATGGTGAAGTAGCGCTTGGCCGGGATGGCTGGAAGCTCGGTGTTATTCCCTTGGTCCAGCATAGCTCTCGACTCGCACCTTGAGTTTTTGGCCCGGACGGAACGTCACGACCCGGCGGGCGGAGATCGGAATCTCCTCGCCCGTCTTCGGGTTGCGTCCGGGACGCTGGTTCTTCATGCGCAGATCGAAATTGCCGAAACCCGACAGCTTCACCTGCTCGCCCTTTTCCAACGCCTCGCGGACCACCTCGAAGTAAGCGTCCACGAATTCCTTCGCCTCACGCTTGTTGAGGCCCACCTCGAGGAACAGGCGCTCGGCCATTTCCGCCTTGGTCAGCGCCATCTCAACCTCGCAACCTTGCCTTGCATGACTTCTCCAACGCAGTGACCGCCTCACGTACGCAACGGTCCGCGTCGTCGTCAGTAAGCGTGCGTGAAGCGTCCTGTAAAATCAAGCCCATAGCGAGACTCTTTCGGCCTGCTTCGACCCCTTTGCCGCTGTAGCGATCGAACAATTTGAGCGAGCTGAGCACGTCGCCGAGGGTGTCACGGACCACCTGCTCGATCTGTGACCAGCTCACCGCCTCAGGCAGGTCCAGCGCGAGGTCGCGGCGAACCGAGGGGAAACGCGGCACCGGTCGAGCGCGCGGCAGGCGTCGGGCCAGCAGGGGCTCCAGCGCCACTTCCAGCACGTGCACGTCCGGACCCAGGTCCAGCGCCTTGGCCAGCTGCGGATGCAGCGCGCCGAGGTAACCCACGGTGACCCCATCGCGCGCCACGCGGGCGCCCCGGCCAGGGTGCAGCCAGCCCGGCAGCTGATCGGCATGCACCGACCAGCGCTGCGGTTCGCCACCCCAGGCAATGACGGCGTCGAGGTCGCCCTTGAGGTCGAAGAAATCCAGCGCACGCGCGTTCTCGCCCCACTGCTCGGCCCGCGCGCTGCCGCAAGCGGCGATCGCCAGGCTCGGCGTTTCCCGCGGCGGATCGCCGGCAGCAAACACACGCGCCACCTCGAACAGCCGGACCCGCTCCTGCTGGCGCGCGCGGTTGTGGCG
Organism: Dyella sp.; assembly: GCA_036279335.1. Lineage (GTDB taxonomy): Bacteria > Pseudomonadota > Gammaproteobacteria > Xanthomonadales > Rhodanobacteraceae > Dyella_A. Next base: position 2,182 of record DASUJJ010000165.1, on the reverse strand, counting down.
CAGTGACTCCACCAGCCCCGGCAGCAGCGACGGGCGCATCACCGCCAGGTCCGCCGACAGCGGATTGGCCAGCGGCACCAGCTGTTCGGTAAAGCCCCAACGCGAAAGCAGCTCGGCGGAGACGAAGGACAGGTTCACCGCCTCGTAGTGACCGCGTGCCGCCAGCTGCTCACGCAGGGCGAGCTCACCGATGCGCGCCTCCGGCTCAGCCGCCAGCGCCAGCGCGCCGGCCGGGGCGTGGGTGGGAATGTTGTCGTAACCGAAGATGCGCGCGACCTCTTCGATGAGGTCCTCCTCGCGCTCGATGTCGAAACGGCTGCTGGGTGCGGTGACGGTCCAGCCGTCCGCGGTGGCGGCCACCTGCATGCCCAGCGCGGTGAAGATGCGCGCCACCTCGGCGTCGTCCACGCTGACGCCCAGCACGCGTCGCAGCCGGTCGCGACGCAAGGACACCGGTGCCGGCTGCGGCAGGTCTTCCAGCCGTTCGGCCAGCAGCACCGGGCCGGCGTGCCCGCCGACGATCGCCAGCAGCAATTCGGTAGCGCGCTCCAGCGCACGCTGCGGCAGCGCCGGATCGACGCCGCGTTCAAAGCGGTGCGAGGCGTCGGTGTGCAGGCCGAGCTTGCGCGCCTTGCCCATGATCGCCGCCGGCGCGAAGTGCGCCGATTCGAGGAACACATGGCGGGTGGCGTCGGTGACGCGCGAGTCGTAGCCGCCCATCACGCCGGCCACGGCAAGGCCCTTGCGCTCGTCGCCGATCAGCACGAAGCCGGCGTCGAGCTTGGACTCGCTGCCGTCCAGCAGCTTCAGCGTTTCGCCGGCCGTGGCGTGGCGCACCACGATGTCACCGTCGAGCGCGTCGTTGTCGAACGCGTGCATCGGCTGGCCCAGCTCGAGCATCACGTAGTTGGTGACGTCGACCACCGCGCTGATCGGGCGCAGGCCGGCGCGGCGCAGCCGCTCGGCCATCCACAGCGGCGTGCGCGCGGTGGCGTCGATGCCTTCGATGATGCGACCGAGATAGCGCGGCGCGTCCTTGCCTGCTTCCAGCCGGATGCCGCGACGGGCGGCACTGGTCACCGGAGCAGCGGCCTGGGCCGGCACCTTCACGTGGCTGCCGAACAGCGCGGCGACATCGTGCGCCAGACCGACCAGGCCCAGGCAGTCCGGGCGATTCGGGGTGAGCTTGAGCTCGATGCTGGCATCGGGCAGGCCGAGGTAGGTCGCCAGCGGCTGGCCGACCGGAGCGCCGAGCGGCAGTTCCAGCAGGCCGGAGGCGTCGGCATCCACGGCCAATTCCTTGGCCGAGCACAGCATGCCGGTCGATTCCACGCCGCGCAGCCTGGCCGCCTTGATCGCGATACCGCCGGGCAAGGAGGCGCCCACCATGGCCAAGGGCACCTTGATGCCGACGCGCGCATTGGGCGCGCCGCAGACGATCTGCAGCGGTTCGCCCTGCCCCACATCGACGCGGCAGACCTGCAGCCGATCGGCTTCCGGATGTTTTTCGGCGGCCACGATCTCGGCCACCACCACACCGTCCAGGCCCTCGCCCAGCACGGTGAGTTCTTCCACTTCCAGGCCCGCCATCGTCAGCGCATGGCACAGCTGCTCGCGATCGGCGCGGATCTCGACCAGCTCGCGCAGCCAGTTCTCGGAGAATTTCATGATCTAGGGTTCCCTTGCGGCTTACGCGAACTGCTTGAGGAAGCGCAGGTCGTTCTCGAAGAACGCGCGCAGGTCGGACACGCCGTAGCGCAGCATCGCGAAGCGCTCCACGCCCAGGCCGAAGGCGAAGCCGGTGTAGCGCTCCGGATCGATGCCGCAGTTGGCCAGCACATTGGGATGGACCATGCCGCAGCCGAGCACCTCCAGCCAGCGGCTCTGGCCGTCAGCGGTTTCCCAGCGAATATCCACCTCGGCCGAGGGCTCGGTGAAGGGGAAATAGCTGGGGCGGAATCGCATCTCGAAGTCCCGCTCGAAGAACGCGCGCACGAATTCGGCCAGCGTGCCCTTGAGGTCGGCGAAGCTGGAGGTCTCATCGACCAGCAGACCCTCGATCTGGTGGAACATCGGCGAGTGGGTCTGGTCCGAGTCGCTGCGGTAGACCTTGCCCGGCGCGATGATGCGGATCGGCGGTTGCCGCCCCTGCATGGAACGCACCTGCACCGGCGAGGTGTGG
>DASUJJ010000164.1:0-12416 GCA_036279335.1 Dyella sp. | reverse complement strand
TTCGGATAGCGCGGCTGCATGCTTACGTTCGCCTGCAGATCCTGCGTGGCTTTTGCACTCGGTTCGGTGACCAGCGGCACTGCATGCGCGGCCAGGCCGACGCCGCTGATGAAAAGCCCCGCGCCCAGATACCCGGCGAGGCGGCGTGCGGTAGTGGTGCGATCGCGTCGAATCATCATCAGTCGTTCCTTCAGTTGCGGCTCGGCGAGCCAGGGGATGAGCACCGGCGCGGCGTCCATGCCGGTGCTGGCGAGCAGGGTGCGGGCGTAATTGCCGGAATCGTGCGCGTGGCGATGCAGGGTGCGCTCGTCGCAGGCCAGCTCCTGGTCGAGCCGGAAGCGCGGCAGCGCCAGCCACGCCAGCGGGTGGAACCACAGCAGTGCGGCGAGGATTTCCGCCAGCGCGCTCCACAGCGGATCGCGTCGGGCGAGATGCGCCTGCTCGTGAGCCAGCACCAGGGCGCGCTGTTCGGTGTCGAAGCGCCGGGTGAAATCCGCCGGCAGCAGGATCAGGCTGCGCCACGACCACAGCACCGCCGGCCCTTGCGGATGCAGGCGCAGGCGGCGCACGTCCAGCGAGGGATGCTCGTGCCGCCAGTGCGCCCGCAGCTCCGGCGGCAACGGGCGACAGCCGCGGCGCAATCGCGCGTAGGCGAGCACGAGACGCAGCAGGGCAAAGATGGCACCTACCAGCCACAGCGCCATCCACGGCACGCCTCCCGCCATCACGGCGCCCTGCGACGCCGGGCTTGCGAGCGTGCTCGGCAGGACGATCACCGGCGGCAGCACGTGCCAACTCGCTGGCAACGCGGGAAGCCACGGCAGCATGCCGAGCAGCACGGGCCACAGCCACAGCGTGAAGGCCGGGCCGGCGCCGAACAGCCGCCGCGCCGGCTTGCGCAGCAGCAGCACCAGCAGCAGGCCGGCGCTGAGGTTGATCAGGCTGGCGAGCATCTCAGCGCTCCTTCTTGTCGATGGCGTCGATCAGCGCGCGCAGCTCGGCGACGTCGCGCTTGCTGAGCTTTTCATGCGTCGAGAAGTGCGCCAGCAGTGGCGCCACGCGGCCGCCGAACACGCGGTCGAGCAGGCTGCGGCTCTCGCTCGACTGCCACTGCTCGCGGGTGATCAGCGGGCTGTACAGGTAGCGCCGTCCGTCGCGCTCCGCGCTCACCGCGCCCTTGCCGAGCAGGCGGTTGAGCAGGGTGCGGATGGTCTTCTCGTGCCAGTCGGTGGTTTCGCCCAGCGCGGTGACGATCTCCTCCGAGCTGCGTGGCGCGCGCCGCCACAGCACGGCCATGACCTGGCTTTCGGCATCGGTGATGGCGGGCATGGGGTGACGCATGATCTGCTCCTCTTCGGATTACGCACGTAATCTTTTGCTGGAGATTACGCTTGTAATTCACGCCAACGCAAGTGCCCGAACGAGGCTGCCGGATTGTTGACGTGCGACCGGCGATACTGCCGCCTTGCTCATCGTGTGATGGAGGCTTCATGGCACAGGCTTGCGATCTGATCGTGCTCGGCGCGGGCTCGGGAGGGCTGGCGACGGCGTTTCGCGCGGCGCACTACGGGGCGAAGGTAGTGCTGCTCGATCCGGCGCCGCCGGGCGGCACCTGCGTGCATCGGGGCTGCGTGCCGAAGAAGGCGCTGTGGTACGCGGCGCAGCTTGCGCGGCAGCAGTCGCTTGCGAGGGATTACGGCTTCGACGGCACGGGCGGCACGCTGGATTGGGAGGGCTTTCGCCAGCTGCGCCAGCGCTACATCGATGGGATTACGACGCGCTATGAGGAGCGCATGCAGACCGCGGGCGTGCAGCGCGTCACCGCGACCGGTCGGCTGGTGGATGCCGGTACGGTGGAGGCCGCCGACGGCACCCGCTGGCAGGCGCCGCATGTGGTGATCGCCACCGGTGCGCGGCCGCGGCGTCTGGACATTCCGGGCTTTGAGCTGGGCTGGGTGTCGGACGACATGTTCACCTTGCGGGAACTGCCGCAGCGTGTGGCCGTGGTGGGTGGGGGCTACGTGGCAGCGGAGTTCGCCGGCTTGCTGCGCGCGTTCGGCTGCGAGGTCAGCCTGCTGGTGCGCGGGCCGCTGCTGGACGGCTTCGATACCGAGCTGGCCGATGCGCTCAGCGAACGGATGCAGCATGACGGCATCCGCATCATCCGCCCGATCGAGGTGCGCGGTGCGCATCGCGATGCGCAGGGACTGCGGCTCGACGGCGGCGACATGGACGCGGGCGGCCCGTACGACGCGGTGCTGTGGGCAGTCGGTCGCGTGCCCAACAGCGCCACCCTGGGTTTGGAGACGGTGGGCGTCGCGCTGGATCGCCGGGGCCACGTGCCGGTGGACGATTACCAGAACACCACGCACGCCGGCATTTACGCCGTGGGCGATGTCACCGATCGCCGCGCGCTCACGCCGGTGGCGGTCGCGGCCGGTCGCCGGCTGGCCGACCGGCTGTTCGGCGGCGAGTCGCAGGCGCATCTGGATTACGAGGGCATCCCCAGCGTGCTTTTCAGCGAGCCGCCGCTGGCCACGGTCGGCATGAGCGAGGCGCAGGCGCGGGAGCGCCACGGCGACGCGGTGCGCTGCTACCGCAGCCGCTTCACGCCGATGCAGCTGGCGATCGCGGGTCGGCACGAGCCGTCGCTGATGAAACTGGTTTGCGCAGGCGAGGACGAGCGCGTGGTCGGCATCCACGCATTCGGGCCGGGGGCCGACGAGATGCTGCAGGGCTTCGCGGTGGCGATGAAGCTCGGCCTGCGCAAGCGCGATCTCGACGCCACCGTGGCGATCCACCCCACCTCGGCCGAGGAGCTGGTGTTGATGGGCTGAGCATGGCGTCACGCGTCGCTACACTGTCCTCATGGACCAGCCCGTCGTTACGCTCACCCGCGGCACCGCGCCGCTGTTGATCAGCCTGCCGCACGACGGCAGCGCGATTCCCGCCGACATCGCCGCGCGCATGACGCCGCAGGCGCGGCGCTCGCTCGATACCGACTGGCACGTCGGCCGGCTGTACGCGCCGCTGGCGCAAAGCCTGGGCGCCAGCGTGCTGCGGCCGTCGCTGTCACGCTATGTGGTGGATCTGAACCGGCCGGCCGACGGCCACGCGCTGTACCCGGGACAGCGCGAAACCGGCCTGGTGCCGACCATCGGCTTCGACGGCGCGCCGCTGTATGGCGAGGGCGGCGAGCCGGGTGCCGAGGAGATCGCCCACCGCGTGGCGCAGTACTGGCAGCCGTACCACGATGCGCTCGCCGACGAGCTGGCGCGGCTGGTGCGCGCGCACGGTCACGTCGTGCTGTGGGAGGGTCATTCGATCCGCAGTCGCGTGCCGATGCTGTTCGACGGCCGGCTGCCCGATTTCAATCTCGGCACCGCCGACGGAGCCAGTTGCACCGCATCGCTGCAGGCGCGGCTGGACGCGGTGCTGCGCGGGCAGGGCAGCTACAGCCACGTGGTCAACGGCCGCTTCAAGGGTGGCTACATCACCCGCCACTACGGCCGCCCCGCAGCGAAGGTGCAGGCGGTGCAGCTGGAGCTGGCGCAGTGCACCTACATGGACGAGGACAGCCTCGATTTCCTGCCCGAGCGGGCGGCTGGCGCGCAGGCGCTGATCGGCGAACTGCTGCGCGCCTGCCTCGCCGGCAACGACTGAATCGCGCCTCAGCGAGGCTCGCCGATGCGGCTGGCCAGGCGTTCCAGTCCCGCCTCGTAGCTCGGCCAGATCGCCTTGTGGCTGTCGATGTGCACGCCCAGGTCGTTCATGTGGCCGTTGGTGAGGCTGTAGCACCAGGCATGCACGCTGAGCTGCTGCCCGCGCTCCCACGCGTCCATCACCATGGTGGTGTGGCACACGTTCATCACCTGCTCCAGCGCGTTGAGCTCGCACAGGCGCACGTTGCGGTCGGCCATGTGCTCCAGCCCGGTCAGCATGGTGTGGTGCTTGTTGGCGACGTCGCCGACGTGGCGCAGCCAGTTGTCGACCAGGCCCATGCGGCGGTCGTCGAGCACCGCCTGCACGCCGCCGCAGCCGTAGTGGCCGACCACGATGATGTGCTCCACCTTGAGCACGTCGACGGCGAACTGGATCGTGCTCAGGCAGTTGAGGTCGGTATGCGAGACCACGTTGGCGACGTTGCGCTGCACGAAGATCTCACCCGGCGGCAGGTCGACGATCTGCGTGGCCGGCACGCGCGAGTCGGAGCAGCCGATCCACAGGTACTTCGGGGACTGCTGCGTGGCCAGCCGCTCGAAGAATGTGGGGTCGGATTCGCGCACCGTTTCGGACCAGCGGCGGTTGCTGTCGATCAGGTCCTGCAGGGGGCTGTGACTCATGGGGATCCTTCGTGGGCGGAACCGCCGGCCGGCGGCCCGCAGCCACGCATGGTAACCCGGCGATGGCGCCGGGCTCAGCGCTGGCAGCGCAGGCAGGCGTAGAACGGTCGGCTGGCGACCATGGATTTCTCGATCGGTGCCAGGCAGCGCGGGCACGCCTCGCCGGCGCGCTCGTAGACGCGGAAGCGGAACGGGGTGTCCTGCAGGTGGCCGGCACCGCGCTTGCCGCGGGTGCTGTAGGAGCGGCGCGGCAGGTCGAGGATCGCTTCGGCCAGCGCCGATCGCTCGTCGTCGTCCAGGTCGCACGGACGGCGCTCCGGCGCCAGTCCGGCTTCCCACAGGATCTCCACCCGCAGGTAGTTGCCCAGCCCGGCGACAAAGGCCTGGTCGAGCAGCAAGGCCCCCAGCCTGCGACGGGCGACGCGCGGATCGCGCAGGCGCGCGGCCACCGTGGCGGCATTCAGCATGGCATCGAGCGCGTCCGGCCCGATGCGCTGCAGGAACGGATGCTCGTGCACCTGATCGCTGGGCCACATCTCGATGTCCGAGGCGCTGTACAGCAGGATCGCCTTGCGTTCGGTTTCCAGCGCCACGCGCAGGCTGCGGCCGGTCTCGGGCGGGCGGCCCGTGGTCGCCACGCGCCACACGCCGTAGAGCTGGTTGTGGCTGTACAGGGTGAGGCCGTTGTCGAAGCGGGTGAGCAGCGCCTTGCCGTGCGGGGTGATCGACTCGATGGTGCGGCCGAGCAGGGGCTGCTCGTAGCGTTTGAGTGCGTCGAAGGCGAACCATGCGCGCGTCAGCGGCGCGCCAACCACGGCAGTAGCGAGCGCGTCGGCGGCGCGGCGGATCTCGGGGCCCTCGGGCATCAGCTCAGCGCCCGCGTGCGGCCGCCGTCGACCGCGATGCTCACGCCGTTGACGTAGGCGGCGGCCGGCGTGCACAGGAAGGCGATCATCGCGGCCACTTCCGCCGGCTCGCCGAAGCGCTTGGCCGGCACGCTGTCGATCAGCCCCTGGGCCACCGCGTCGATGCTGCGACCGCTGACCTGGGCCTGGGCGGCGAGCAGGCTGTCCAGTCGCGCGGTGCGGGTATAGCCGGGCAGCACGTTGTTGACGGTGATGCCGTCGGCGGCCAGTTCGCCGGCCAGCGTCTTGGCCCAGCCGGCGACCGCGGCGCGGATCGTGTTGGAGACGCCCAGGCCGGCGATCGGCTCCTTCACCGAGGTGGAGATCACGTTGACCAGCCGGCCGTAGCCCGCCGCGCGCATGCCCGGCAGCACCGCCTGCAGCAGGGCTTGCCCGGCCAGCAGGTGCTGACGGAAGGCTGCCTCGAAGGCGGCTCCGTCCGCCGTGTGGGCGCTGCCGCCCGGCGGGCCACCGCTGTTGTTGACGAGGATCTGCACGGGGCGCTCGGCGACCAGCTGGGCGACCGCCTTGGCGAGCGCGGCGGTATCGGCCATGTCGACGCCGCGCCAGTCGTGAACCTGGTCCGTGTGCTGTCGCGGCAGGCCCTCCGCCACGGTCTGCAGCGTATCGGCCGAGCGCGCCAGCACGGTGACGCTGGCGCCCAGTTCGGCCAGCTCGATGGCGGCAGCGCGACCGATGCCGCCGGAGGCACCGCAGACCAGGGCATGGCGCCCGCTCAGATTCAGCTGCATGCGCGATCCTCGATGGCGGAGAACGTGCTAGCGCGCACCCCAGCGCAGGGCGAAGGCGGCGATCAGGCACGCCCAGGCGAGCAGCGGAAAGATCCGCCACAGCATGCGCCAGCGGTTGAGCACGGCGTCTTCCAGCGCCGGCAGCACCGGCGAGCGCAGTGCGTTCTGCAGGCGGATCCAGCGCAGCGGCGCGCGCACGGCCAGCCCGCGCTCGTCCTGCGCGATGATCTTCCACTGGTCAGGGTGCTGCGTGCGCAGGCGCCGCGTCACTTGCCACAGCGCCAGGTAATGCAGCGCGAAACAGGCCACGCCGGCGAGCAGCAGGCCGAGATAAAGCATGCCAAGTGGCATCAGTGAATACTCCCGATCCAGTGGGTGGGCAGCGCGGTGCCGATGGTCTTGAGCAGGCCGTCGCCCTTGGGCGCCTCGCCGCAGATCGCCTGGTCGACGGCGGTCTTGAAGGAGTCGTTCATCAGGCCGACCCACACCGTGCCGTCCGGCCCGTGCGGAATCCTGAAGCTGCCCTTGGAGGTCATGTTCACCGGCGCCTCGGCGGAGAATGCGGCGGGCGACTGCTCCCAGTAGGTGTCTCCCGCCTGCTGGTCGGCCGAGGAGTAGATCACCAGATAGCGCGCCTTGGGGTCGTCGATGGTGGCACTGCCGAAGGCGCCGGTGCTGGACTTGCTCCAGCCCATGTATTCGCACAGCGTGACGTCCTCGCCGTCGATCGGCTGGAACGCCTCGTCGAGCACCACGGTGGTGGGCGCGAACAGGTAGCTGGAGTGCAGCCAGCGGCCGGTCAATTCCGACTTCACCGCGATGCGGTAGGGCAGCTTCACGTCACTGGGCAGCCTGAAGGCGAGGAAGTGGCTGCGCACGCCGTTGAGGTTGGCCACCGGGCTGTTGGGGCCGAGCTTGAACTTCTTCGGATGCCACGGCAGTGCGCTGCCGAAGGAGAAGTCGGCAAAGCTGGTGCAGCACGGCGTGGCGTTCTGCAGGCGCTGCCGGGCGAGCTTTAGCGCATCGCCGTTGTCGGTGGGCGCGCGCAGGTTCGGCGGCACCAGCGCCTTGACGCTGTGACAGCCGCCCAGCAGCAGGCACAGCGCCAGCGCGACGAGAAGGGCCGTGCATCGGGACAGCGTTGGCATGGGGTGCTCGTTCAAAACTCGGCGGAACCGGCGGCGCGGGGGTAGGGGATGGCATCGCGGATGTTGGACAGGCCGCACACGTACACCAGCAGGCGCTCGAAGCCCAGTCCGAAGCCGGCGTGCGGCACCGTGCCGTAGCGGCGCAGGTCGCGATACCAGCCGTAGGTGGTCTTGTCGAGGCCGAACTTGTCCATGCGCGCGTCGAGGTAGTCCAGGCGCTCCTCGCGCTGGCTGCCGCCGATGATCTCGCCGATGCCCGGTGCCAGCACGTCCATCGCCGCCACCGTCTTCTCGTCGTCGTTCAGGCGCATGTAGAACGCCTTGATCGCTTCGGGGTAGTTCATGACGACCACGGGGCGGCCGATATGTTTCTCGGCCAGATAGCGCTCGTGCTCGGTCTGCAGGTCGACGCCCCAGGCCACCGGGTATTCGAACTTCTGCCCGGACTTCTTCAGGATCTCGATGGCGTCGGTGTAGTCGATGCGCTCGAACGGCTGGGCGATGAAGTGCTCCAGCTTGGTGATCGCATCGGGCTGAACGCGCTCGGCGAAGAACGCCATGTCGTCGGCGCGCTCGTCCAGCACCGCCTTGAAGATCGCCTTGAGGAAGGCCTCGGCGCAGTCGGCGTCGGCGGCGAGATCCGCAAACGCGATCTCCGGCTCCACCATCCAGAATTCCGCCAGGTGGCGCGGCGTGTTGGAGTTCTCGGCGCGGAAGGTCGGGCCGAAGGTGTACACCTTGCTCATCGCCAGGCAGTAGGCCTCGACGTTGAGCTGGCCGGACACGGTGAGGAACGCCTCGCGGCCGAAGAAATCCTTGCGGAAATCGATCTTGCCGTCGGGCAGGCGCGGCAGGTTGGCCAGGTCCAGCGTGGACAGGCGGAACATGTCGCCGGCGCCTTCGGCGTCCGAGGCGGTGATGATCGGCGTGTTGATCCAGAAGAAGCCCTGTTCCGTGAGGTGGCGGTGGATCGCCGTCATCATGGTGTGGCGCACGCGGGTGACCGCGCCGAACAGGTTGGTGCGCGGGCGCAGATGGGCGACCTCGCGCAGGAACTCCATCGAGTGCTGCTTGGGCTGGATCGGGTAGGTTTCCGGATCGTCGACCAGGCCGGTGACGATCACTTCCTCGGCCTGCAGCTCGAAGCGCTGGCCCTTGCCCTGCGAAGGCACCAGGGTGCCGCTGACGATCACGCCGGCGCCGGCGGTGAGGTGCTTCACCTCGCTGTCGTAGTTGCCCACGGTCGCCGGCACCACGGCCTGGATCGGATCGAAGCAGGAGCCGTCGCTGACATTCACGAACGACAAGCCGGCCTTGGAATCACGGCGCGTGCGCACCCAGCCGCGCACGGTCACCCGGCTGCCCGCCTCCAGCGCGCCTGAAAGAGCCTGCTTCACGCTGCACACCGTCGCGCTGACCAAGGCCATGGATTGAAACTCCTGCTGCTGCGCCACATCTGGGCACATGAATGATGAGTGGGGTGGCGGCAAGGGCACCGACGAGCGTCGGAAGCCGGCCAAACCCGCATGATAATGTAGGTTCCGAGCCCCCCGCGACTCTTTCCCCACCGATACGCCACCGATTGCACGCCATGACCATCTCGATCACTCCCGCCGCCAGCCAGCGCATGCGCCAGTTCCTCGCGCAGACCCCGTCCGCCCAGGGCGTGCGTTTTGGCGTCAAGCGCACCGGCTGCTCCGGTTTCGCCTACGTGGTGGATCTGGCCGAGCAGGTGGCGGCCGACGATCGTCTGCTGGAGATCGACGGCGTGCCGGTGGTGGTCGACACCAAGAGCCTGGCGCTGGTCGATGGCACGGTGATCGATTTCCAGCGCCAGGGCCTCAATGCCAGCTTCGTGTTCCACAACCCCAACGCCACCGGCGAGTGCGGTTGCGGCGAGAGCTTCACGGTCGGCTGAGCAGCTCCGGCGCGCGCGCCGTTCTGCACCGAAAATCAATTGCTTGCGCCCGATCGCCGCGGCGCCCTACAATTCCGCTTCTGTCTGCGCCCGATCGGGCCGGATGGAACCTTGCCTCACCGCACCGACGGGAGGCTGTCAGGCCCGCGAAGGGCCGCATCCACAAGGAGTCAACCCAATGACCCTGCGTCATTACGAAGTTGTGTTCCTGGTCCATCCGGATCAGAGCGAGCAGGTTCCGGCCATGCTCGAGCGCTACAAGGCGCTGATCGAAACCGACGGTGGCAAGATCCACCGCCTGGAAGACTGGGGTCGCCGTCAGCTGGCCTACCCGATCGTCAACCTGGCCAAGGCCCACTACGTGATGCTCAACATCGAGGTCACGCAGAACGCCCTGAACGAGCTGGAGTCGGGTTTCCGCTTCAACGACGCCGTGCTGCGCCACCTGTGCATCCGCCGCGACGAGGCCGACACCGAGCCGTCCTTCATCATCAAGTCGAAGGAAAAGGATGATGCCAAGGGTTCGCGTCGCCGTGACGACGACAGCGAAGGTGAGGGTGAGAGCCGCCCGCGTGGTCGCGACCGCGACGACCGCGACAATGATCGCGACAGCGACTGATAGGAGCGCATAGCCATGTCCAAGTTCTTCCGCCGCCGCAAGTTCTGCCGTTTCACCGCAGAAGACGTCAAAGAGATCGACTACAAGGATCTCAACACCCTGCGCCAGTACGTGACCGAGAACGGCAAGATCGTTCCCAGCCGCATCACCGGCACCAAGGCCCGCTACCAGCGCCAGCTGGCGACCGCGATCAAGCGCGCTCGCTTCCTCGCCCTGCTGCCGTACACGGACAACCACGACGTCTGATGACGCCGGGAATCGGGATAGGTGAATAGGGAATCGGTACTGCCGCTGCGCAGCCATGTCGATTCCCGCGCTGCCATTCCCGATTCCCCCACTTCGGACAGCCACCAAGGCTGCACCGGCAAGGCCGGTGCTAACGAACAGGAAAAACCATGGAACTGATTCTTCTCGAAAAAGTGCGCAACCTCGGCAACCTTGGCGACAAGGTCAACGTGAAGCCGGGTTACGGCCGCAACTACCTGCTGCCGCAGGGCAAGGCCGTTCGCGTGAACGCGGCCAACCTCGAAGCGTTCGAGACCCGTCGCGCCGAGTACGAAGCCAAGGCCAACACCCTGCTGGCCGACGCCGAGGCGCGCAAGGCGAAGCTGACCGACGCGTCGGTCACCATCACCGCGCACGCCAGCCCGGAAGGCAAGCTGTATGGCTCGGTCGGCCCGCGCGACATCGCCGAGGCTTTCCAGGCCGCCGGTCATACCCTCAACAAGGGTGAAGTGATCCAGGGCGAAGGCCCGATTCGCCACACCGGCGAGTTCGATGTGGTGGTGAGCCTGCACGCCGACGTCCAGACCACCGTCAAGGTGATCGTGGTCGGCGAGAAGTAAGCCCCACCTCGCGTTGTGATCCCGGACGGGCGCCGAAAGGCGCCCGTTTGCGTTGGGGCGTCGGGCGGGTGCCCGCCCGCTTATCCACGCCAAACCACAGCTTATCCACAGACTTGTTGTCTCGTGCCCTGCGATGGCGGCGCGTATCCTTGCCCGGTGCGCCCGTGCCGGCGCCGTCCATTCTGTGAGTATCCCGATGTCCTTCGTGCCCGACCGCAAATCCACCGGATCCAGCGTGGAATCGCTGCGTGTGCCGCCGCACTCCATCGATGCCGAGCAGGCGGTGCTGGGTGGCCTGATGCTGGCGCCCGATGCGCTGGACAAGGTCGCTGACCGGCTCTCCGAGGGCGACTTCTACCGCAAGGATCACCGCCTCATCTGGCGCGCCATCACCGAGCTGGCCAACAAGGGCATGCCGTGCGATGCGGTGACGCTGGGCGACTGGTTCGAGGCGAACGGCCTGGCCGAGATGGTCGGCGGCGCCAGCTACCTGGCCGAGCTGGCCAATACCACGCCCAGCGCGGCGAACATCGCCGCCTACGGCGACATCGTGCGCGAGAAATCGATCCTGCGGCAGCTGATCGACGCCGGCGTGTCGATCAGCGAGGACGGCTACCGGCCCGAAGGCAAAGGCGTGCAGGAGGTGCTGGAGAACGCCGAGCAGCGCGTGTTCAAGATTGCCGAGTCCGGCACGCGCGGCAAGAAGGATTCGGTGTCGATGCGCGAGGCGGTCAAGGACGCTTTCCGCCTGCTGCACGAGCGCTACCAGAACAAGGGCCAGCTCACCGGCATCTCCACCGGCTTCAACGACCTCGATGAACTGACCTCGGGGCTGCAGCCGTCGGACCTGATCATCGTCGCGGCGCGCCCGTCGATGGGCAAGACCGCGTTCTCGGTGAACATCGCCGAGGCCGCCGCGCTGCGCGGCAAGAAGGCGGTGGCGATCTTCTCGATGGAAATGTCGTCCTCGCAGTTGGCTTTGCGACTGATCTCCTCGATCGGGCGTATCCACGCCCAGCACCTGCGCAACGGCGATCTGGCCGAGGAGGACTGGCCGCGCGTGACCAACGCCATCGCGATCCTGTCCGAGGCGAAGATCTTCATCGACGACACGCCGGGCCTGTCGCCGGTGGAGCTGCGTTCGCGCGCCCGCCGCCTGCACCGCGAGCACGGCGGGCTGGGCCTGATCGTGATCGACTACCTGCAGCTGATGCAGGTGCCCGGCAACAAGGAGAACCGCGCCACCGAGATTTCAGAAATCTCGCGTTCACTCAAGGGCCTCGCCAAGGAGTTGAACGTGCCGGTGATCGCCCTTTCCCAGTTGAACCGCTCGTTGGAGCAGCGCGCGGACAAGCGTCCGATGATGTCTGACCTGCGCGAGTCGGGCGCCATCGAGCAGGACGCGGACGTGATCATGTTCATCTACCGCGATGAGTACTACAACAAGGAATCGCCCGACAAAGGCCTGGCCGAGATCATCATCGGCAAGCAGCGTAACGGCCCCACCGACACGGTGAAGCTGACCTTCCTCGGCCACTACACCAAGTTCGAGAACTACGCGCCGGACTCGTTCGTCGGGGCGTTCGATTGACGGCAGGCCATCAAGCATCAGACGTCCGGGTGGGGCCGCCGTCATGTCCCACGCTCCCTCTCCCGGGCTCGGCCCGGAAGAGAGGGGCGGGGTGAGGGGGAGGCCGTTGCTCTGTTCTCCTGACATTCCGCTCCCGATTTCCGCATACGTGCCTGTATGAGCCGCACCACCGTTGCCACCATCCACCTGGGCGCCTTGCGCCACAACCTGGCGCTGATCCAGCACACGGCCGCGCCGGCGCGGGTGATGGCCGTGGTCAAGGCCGACGCCTACGGCCACGGTCTGGAGCGGGTGG
>DASUJJ010000163.1:0-4973 GCA_036279335.1 Dyella sp. | reverse complement strand
TCTGCGCGGCGAGATCGGCCGCGGTGAGCGGCGATCGGTCGTCCTTGTGTTCCACCGCGAAGTCGCTGGCGTAGATCTCCATGATCGCCCGCCCGGCCGCCTCGGCGATGGCAGCGACCTGGCTCAGCAGGGGGGACATCGGCGCGCCGCTCATGCGCGCTGGAACCGGCCGGCGAGGTACTCGCGGGCCATGAACAGGGCGGCGATGGAGCGGCCTTCGGTGACGTCGTCGCGGGCGATCAGCGTGTGCAGATCGGCCAGCTTCCACGGCACCACCTCGAGCTCTTCCGGCTCGTCGCCCTGCAGGCGCTCGGGATAGAGATCCTGCGCCAGCACCACGTGCGCCATGTGGGTCATGTAGGCCGGTGCAAGCGAGAGGGAATGCAGGATGGTGAGCTGGCGCGCGCCGTAGCCCACCTCCTCCTTCAACTCGCGATCGGCGCCCTGCTCCACCGTCTCGTCCTGGTCCAGGCGGCCCTTGGGCAGGCCCAGCTCGAAGCGACCGAGGCCGGCGGCGTATTCGTTCACCAGCAGCACGGTGTCGGCGTCGAGCATGGGCACGATGATCACCGCGCCAAGCCCGTGCGATTGAAGGCGCTCGTAAGTGCGGCGCTCGCCGTTGGAGAACTCCAGGTCCAGCTGCTCGGCGCGCAGGAAAGGGCTCTGGGCGACGTCACGTCGCGCATGGATGATCGGTAATTTGGCCATCCGCTGATTCTAGCCTGCGCCGACGACACGGCCGTGGCAGGCATGGCCCCTGCCGCTGCCTTTCCATACGTCTTGCGTTTGCACATGGAGCGCATCACGCACTCACGCGGGCTGCGCCATCGCGCCCGCACAAGGCTGCTGCGATGCGTCACATATCCATGATTTCCTTTGACTTTTTCGCATGGCGTGCGACCAAGGCCGCCGCACATACTGGCGCGTACGTCGTGTCGTTCCATCCGCGCAGACGCGCCTTGCCAAGGAAACCTGCCATGCATCGTTTCGCCGTTGTCTCCCGTCTCCTGCTCGCCGTCGCACTGGTGGGAGGAGCGGGCCTGTGGTCCGCGCCCGCCAGCGCCACCGGCACATATACCCAGACGCGCTATCCCATCGTGCTGGTGCACGGCCTGTTCGGCTTCGACCGGATCTTCGGCAGCGTCGACTACTGGTACGGCATCACCAGGGGTCTGCGGGCCGGCGGCGCCACGGTATATGTGGCCAGCGTGAGCCAGCTCGGCAGCGACATCACCCGCGGCAACCAGCTCATCACGCAGCTGGACAACCTGCGTGCCGTCTACGGCTACCGCAAGTTCAACCTGATCGGCCACAGCCAGGGCGGCCTGACCATCCGCTACGTGGCGGCGGTGCGGCCGGATCTGGTGGCCTCGGTGACCAGCACCGGCACCCCGCACCGCGGCAGCGCGGTGGCCGACGGCATCGCCGTGCTGGCGCCTGCCGGCAGCGTGCGGCGCGCGCTCGCCGAGGGATTTGCCACCGCGCTGGCCAATCTGATCAGCAGCTTGTCGGGCGGGCAGTCCTCGCAGAATGCGACGGATGCGCTGGTCCAGCTCAGCAGTGCGGGCACCGCGCAGTTCAACGCGCAGTTCCCCGCCGGCGCGCCGACCAGCGCCTGCGGCAGTGGCGCCGCATCCGTCAACGGCATCCGCTATTTCTCCTACGGCGGCACCGGCGTGCTCACCAACGGCTTCGATGCCTCCGACGCCCTGCTCGGCGCGGGCAGCCTGTTCTTCTTCGGCAGCGCCAACGATGGCCTGGTCGGCCGCTGCTCCAGCCACTGGGGCACGGTGATCCGCGACAACTACGGCTGGAACCACCTCGACGAGGTCAACCAGCTGTTCGGGCTGCGCCGCCTGTTCTCGGCCGACCCGGTGGCGGTGTACCGCAGTCAGGCCAACCGGCTGAAGGGGCTGGGGCTCTGATGCAGCGGGCATGGCTGGCAGTGGGCGCAGTCGCGCTGGCCGCGCTGGCGTGGCGATGGCACGTGCCGGCCATTGCGCCGGCGGCAACGACGCCTGCAGAACCGATCGTCGTGGCGGCGGCAAGCGGCCCGAGCCGCGCACGCGCCAGCTGGCCATCCGCCAGCGCGCCGCTGCGGAGCGATCCTCATCGCGTGCTCCGAGACGGCTCGCTGCGCGGCACCGCGGTGGATGGCGAGGTGACGATCGGCTTCGCCGGCCGCGTTGCGCCCGATCCGTCGCTGCGGCGGCTGTTCGACTACTACCTCAGCCTGCTCGGCGAGACCGACCTGGACGGCATCCGCCAATTGCTGCGCGAGGACCTGCAGCGTCGCCCGCTCGACGCCAGCCAGCAGGCC
Source organism: Dyella sp. (assembly GCA_036279335.1). Classification (GTDB taxonomy): domain Bacteria; phylum Pseudomonadota; class Gammaproteobacteria; order Xanthomonadales; family Rhodanobacteraceae; genus Dyella_A. The sequence continues at coordinate 2,653 of DASUJJ010000163.1, read as the reverse complement.
GAGGTGATGGAGCTGTTCGCGCGCTACGTCGCCTATCAGCAGGCGCGCACGGCACTGGCCGCGCCGGGTAGCGGCGATCTGGCGACCCGCCTCGCGCAGGACCGGGCGCTGCGGGGCAGCCTGCTCGGCCCCGCGCTGGCGCAGGCGTTCTATCCCACCGCCGATGCCGACGACGCGCGCCTGTTGCGCCAGCTGGCGCACGCCGACACGCCGTCTGATGCGGCCGCGGACGCGCAGGCAATGAGCACGGTGGCCAGCACCATCCAGGCACAAACCGATCTGCTCGCTGCGGCCGCCCTCACGCCGGCCCAGCGTCACGCCGAGCGTGCGGCTACCTGGGGCAATGCCGCGGCGGACAGGCTCGATGCGCTGGATCGCCAGCGCGCCCAGTGGCAGCAGCGACTCAACGCGTTTGCAAGCGAGGCGTCCGCCGTACGCGGCTCGTCGCTGGACGAGGCGCAGCGACGAGCCGCGGTGCAGCAACTGCTCGACCGTCACTTCGAGGGACCTGAGCGGCTGCAGGCGCGGGCGATGTGGCAGGCGGGCCTGCTGCACCCGGCGCGCTGAGCTGCGGCGCACCTGCAGGAAGCCGGCCGCAGCATCACGCAAGCAGTCCGTTCGAGTTCAGCGGCGCAGCCGCGCCAGCGCGTCGGCGTGCAGCGCGGGCGTGCCGGCCAGCACGCTGCGCGTGTCCAGAGTCAGCGGCGCGCCGTCCAGATCAGTGAACACGCCGCCGGCCTCGCGCACGATTACCGCCAGCGCGGCCACGTCGAGGATGTTCACGTCCGACTCGATCACCAGGTCCAGGCTGCCGCGCGCCAGCAGGTGGTAGTGGCAGAAATCGCCGTAGCCGCGGATGCGGTTGGAGTCGCGGATCATCTGCCCCAGCGCGTCCCAGCGCGCGTCGGCGGTGAGCGTCTTGACGTTGCCGGTGGAGATCGACGCCTGCGCCATCGTGGCAGTCGACGACACGCTCACGCGGCTGCCGTCCAGCCAGGCGCCGCCGCCGGCGTGCGCCCACATCGTCTCGCCATAAACCGGCGCGCTGGATACGCCCAGCACCAGCTCGCCGGCGTGCATCAGCGCGATCTGGGTGGAGAAGAACGGCGTGCGCCGCACGAAGCTCTTGGTGCCGTCCAGCGGATCGACCAGCCACAGCAGGCCGTCGCGCGCACCGTCGAGGCCGAACTCCTCGCCGTAGATCGCCGCCTCCGGCAGCGCGGCGGTGAGGATGCGGCGGATCACCAGCTCGGCTTCGCGGTCGGCCACGGTCACCGGCGTGTCGTCGGCCTTCAGCTCCACGTCCACGCCCTTGCGCCAGTAGTGCAGGATCACCTCGGCCGCGGCGGCGGCCGCTTCGCGGGCGGCGGCCAGCGCGGGGGTGAGGTCGGCAAGCGTCATGGCGCGGCTCCCGTGGACAGGGCACCGACTCCGGCGCCGCGTTGAAGGTGGATGGCGCCGTTTGCATCGGGCGTACCGAGGCGTGCCAGCCAGCGCTCGAGTGCGGCGTCGTGGTCGCGGGCGGACAGGAGCGCGTCCAGCCGCCAGCCGATCGGGCTGATCCGGGCCTGGCCGGCCAGCTGCAGGGCGGAGCTGCCGTCATCGTGCAGCTCCGCCCGCAGCACGCCGTGGCTGCCGGTGAGGTCGGCGGTGAGGTTGCCGAGCCCGGCGCGGCCGTCCGGCCATTGCACCGCGGCATCGTTCCAGCGCACAACACCGGACACGCTGTCCGGCCAGCCCTTGAGCACGCGCAGCTGCGCGATATCCAGCGCCAGCTCGCCGCGCATCACGCCCCACGGCGTGGTGGGCGGACGCGGCAGCGCATCCAGCGTCACGGTCAGATGCAGGTCGCTCCAGATCGCTTCGTCGCCGTGGCGGGCAAGATCGCCGCGGCCGTGCGCGAGCGGGCCATCGAGCGTTGCGTGCAACTGCAGATGGCCCAGCAGCGCGCGGCGCGAGAGCTGCCAGTGCAATTCGCCCAAGTCGGTGCCGTCGGCCAGCACGACGTCGCCCGCGAGACCGTTCCACACGCTGCCGGACACCTGGCGCAGCTGCACGGCACCGAGCTTCGGCTGCACCATCGCCAGCGCCCAGCGCGCCGGCATGAACCACACCAGCAGGCCCAGCGCGGCCAGCAGCGCGGCAACGATCAACAGCAGGGTGCGCCATCGCTTCAACAGTCGGACTCCGGTTCGGATCAGCGCGCGGCTTGAGTGGCAGGCGCGGGCGAACGATCATAGCCGGATGACTACGCACGACCGCAGCAACCGCGCGCTTGCCGCGCGCGATCTCCGCCACCTCTGGCACCCCTGCACCCAGATGCACGACCACGAGCGCATCCCGATGGTGCCGATCGTGCGCGGGGAAGGCGCCTGGCTCATCGACGCCGACGGAAACCGCTACCTCGACGGGATCAGCTCGTGGTGGAGCAACCTGTTCGGCCACGCCAACCCGCGGATCGCCGCCGCGATCGCGGCCCAGGCCGAGACGCTCAACCACGTGATGCTGGCGGGCTTCACCCATGAACCGGCACTGCAACTGGCCGAAGAACTCATCCGCATCGCGCCAACCGGACTGACCCGGGTGTCCTACGCCAGCGACGGTGCCAGCGCCGTCGAGATCGCGCTGAAGATGAGCTTCCACTACTGGCACA
>DASUJJ010000162.1:0-7970 GCA_036279335.1 Dyella sp. | reverse complement strand
CAGTGGTGTATGCGAGCGCGAATAGACTTTCCATGCGGCCTAACGCTGGAATTGAGCGGCGGCGTAGCCGTCCGCCTCGAATGACTGGTTAGGGGTCACTGCGACGGGGCGGTCTCAAGAATCAAGTGCAACGGTTTGCGTGAATTTGGCCATCTCCTCGGCCAAAGCCTCTTCGGGTGTTTTCCATCCCAGCGTTTTGCGGGGACGGCCGTTGAGCAAGCGGGCGATGTCGTTGAGCAGGGTCTGGCTGGCTAGCGACAGGTCGGTGCTCTTGGGCAGGTACTGGCGCAGCAGGCCATTGGTATTTTCGTTGCTGCCGCGTTGCCAAGGGGCATGAGGATCGGCGAACCAGATATCCATCTTCAGTCGTCTGGCCAGCGCTTCGTGGCAGGCCATCTCGCTGCCGCGATCGTAGGTCAGGCTGCTCCGCAAAAAGGCCGGCAGCTTCTTCATTTGCCGCGAGAACCCTTCCAGCGCATCGGTGGCCGTACAGCCATCCATGCGGCATAACACCACAAAGCGCGTTTTGCGCTCGACCAGGGTGCCCACGGCGGAGCGGTTGAATGCGCCCTTGATGAGGTCACCCTCCCAATGGCCGGGCAACAGGCGCTGCTCGATCGTTTCGGGCCGGTGCTTGATGCGCAACGCGTCAGGCACGAAGCGGGCTCCGTTGGCGGCGGTGGTGCGGCGTACGCCACGTGTGGGTTTGCTCTGCCGTAGCGCCTGCACAAGTTCCTTCTTCAACGATCCGCGCGGGTGCGCGTAGATCGCGGCATAGATGGTCTCGTGGCTGACCAGGCCGGGGCACTCTTCCTCGGGCATGTGGCGCAGTCTGGCGGCAATCTGCTGCGGCGACCACTGGCGGTAGAGCAGGCGATCCCGGACATGCGCGAATAGAGCCGTCCCCGGTGCCAGCTTACGGTGGCGACGGCTGCGAACACGCCGCTGCCGATAGCCACGGGCGGCTACCGTGGCGTCATACTGTCCAGGTTCGCCAGCGAAACGCCTGAGCTCCCGGCTGATGGTGGAGGGCGAGCGACCCAACTGGCGGGCGATCATCAAAATCGACTGACCCGATCGGCGCTGCAACATGATTGAGGCGCGCTCCTCTGGACTCAGATGCGCATAGGTTCGAGGGGTAGGCATGGCAACACTCTGACTGATGAGTGTTGCACTTGGAACTTGAGTCTAAGCACGCACAGCTCGAACGACGAGCAACTCACCCACGTCGCGACCCTGCACCACCAGTGGCCCAATGTGCAGCTGCTGATCGAGCGAGGCGCCAACATCAACGAGCCGCTTTACACTACCGATGGCTACAACACGGTCCTGAACTGGTATACAAAGTACGGCGATTTCGAGCAGGCCTACTGGCTGCTGCAGCACGGTGCCGACCCCACCCGCAAAATTCATGGTGATCCGGGGAGTCGCAACTACGGTCGCATGCCGATGATCGAGGACATCTGGTACGCACCGGTCACGCCGGATGCGATCCCGTGGCAGCGCAAGTGCCAGCATTGGCTGCTTGATCACGGCATCCAGCGCACCGATGCCATGGGCGCCTGGAAGGAATTTCGGCAGCGCCTCGGCCGCCCTGCCGACCCCAAGAACATTCCTCTGCTCTGAACCACGAGCTGCTGGCGTCGCGTGACGCGAACGCGAGCGCGGGCCCCGCCCCTCCAGGGCATGGTCCGTGCTTCGGTCGTCCCGACGGATCAGGCCGGGCACGCCTTGCGCCCTCGGAGCGGTATCGCGTCGCATCTGACAAGCGCGCCGATGCCGATCCAGCCCCCACTCAACGACATCGCCCATCATGTGCCGCTGACGCGGCAGGCGACCGCGAGCCGAGATCCTGATCGCACATCACCTTGCGTGTGATTGAAACGATCAGGCGACCGCGCACGCTTGACCGTCGTGCGGCTCGGCGCTGATCGCACGATAATCCCGGGCCGATGTTCCGCCTTCTGGCCACGCCCGCATGATCTTTCTTGTCGTCAGCATCGTTTGCAGCGTGCTGGTCTCCGTGCATCTCAAGCTGGCGCGCCGGATCGCCGTGGATATACCTCAGGCCGTAGCGTGGAATTATGTGGTGGCCGGAGTGGCGGCATTGCTCATGCTGCGACCACCCACGGAGTCTCTACGACATGCGGGGACAGCCTGGTGGCCATTAATCGGGCTGGGCGTGCTGTTGCCGACCATCTTTGTGGCGCTGGGTGCATCGGTGCGTCATGCGGGCATCGTGCGCAGCGATGCGGCGCAGCGGCTGTCGCTGGTGCTTTCGCTGCTGGCCGCGTTTGTGCTGTTTGGCCAGCGCCTTACGCCACCGATCGTCGCGGGCATGGTGATCGGCCTGGTCGGCCTGCTTGCCCTCGTATGGCGGGCAGGACCGCAGGGTTCCGGGCAAGGCGCTTCGGCCTGGCTTTATCCGCTGATCGTGTTTGCCGGCTTCGGCGCGATCGACGTGCTGCTCAAGCGCGTCTCCGCCGCGGGCGTGCCGCTGGGTGCGTCGCTGCTGGCGATGTTCGCGCTGGCGCTGCCGGTGGCGCTGGGCATCGCGGCGGTGCGCGCCGTGCGTGGCGGCGCGCGCTTTACCCGGCGCAGCTTCGCTGCAGGCCTGCTGCTGGGCCTGCTCAACTTCGGCAACATCCTGTTCTACCTGCGCGCGCACCAGGCGCTGCCGCATGATCCTGCGCTGGTGTTCGCCGCCATGAATCTCGGCGTCGTCGCGCTCGGTGCGGTGGTGGGCGTGCTGGCGTTCGGCGAGCGGCTCAGCCGCGTCAACGCGGTGGGGCTGGTGCTGGCGCTGGCGGCCATCGCGGTGCTCGCACGTTCTTGAGGCGTGACTTCCGGGCTATGGCCGGTCGTCTTGCAGCGTTTACCCTCGATGGCTCGTTTTCTGTCACCGGGGAATTTGCATGCGTCGTCTCGTTCTCGCCGTTGCGCTCGCCAGCGCGCTTGTCAGCACCGCCACGCTCGCCCATGAGGACAAGCACGACGACGCCAATTCGAAGGAGAAATCGCCCGACGCGGCGCTGGTCCAGCCGCAGTCGTCCGAGACCGAAGGCAGCGTCACCGTCGAAGGCAAGCGCGTCGACTACAAGGCCGTGGCCGGCACGCTGGTGCTGCACGGCACCGGCGACAAGGAGCACGAGCCGACGGTGAGCATGTTCTACACCGCGTACTTCAAGAAGGGCGCGCAGGCCGGCCAGCGGCCGATCACCTTCATCTACAACGGCGGCCCTGGCTCGGCCACGGTGTGGCTGCACATGGGCGCGTTCGGGCCCAAGCGCGTGGTCACCAGCGACGACAGCCACACGCCCGCGGCGCCGTACCAGTTGGTCAACAACGACTACAGCCTGCTCGACGCGTCCGACCTCGTGTTCATCGATGCGCCCGGCGCGGGCTTCAGCCGCCTGATCGCCGATGAGCAGGACAAGGACAAGCGCGACGAGCTGATGAAGGATCGCAAGAAGGCGATCTACGGCGTCGACGGCGACGGCCATGCCTTCGCGCAGTTCATCACCCAGTTCCTCTCCAAGTACGGGCGCTGGAACTCGCCGAAATACCTGTTCGGCGAAAGCTACGGCACCACGCGCTCGGCGGTGGTCGCCAACATCCTGGAGAACGAGGACAGCGTCGATCTCAACGGCGTGGTGCTGCTCTCGCAGATCCTCAGCTTCGATACCAGCATCGACGGCCCCGAGTTCAATCCCGGCATCGACCTGCCCTACGAGCTGGCGCTGCCCACCTTCGCCGCCACTGCCTACTACCACCACCAGCTGCCGCAGATGCCGGCCGAGCTGGAGCCGTTCCTGAAGGAGGTGGAGCAGTACGCGCTGGGCGATTACGCGCAGGCACTGATGCAGGGCGCCGTGCTCGACGCCACCCGCAAGCAGGCCGTGGCCGAGAAGCTGCATCAGTACACCGGCCTGCCGGTCGACTACCTGCTCAAGGCCAACCTGCGCGTCACCGGCGGCATGTTCGAGCACGAGCTGCAGGCCGCCACCGGCATCACCACCGGCCGTCTCGACAGCCGCTTCGACGGCCCGTCGCTGGATCCGCTCAGCAAGACCTCCAAATACGACCCGCAGTCCTCGGCGATCAGCTCCGCCTACGTCGCCACGTTCAACAACTACGTGCGCACCCAGCTCAAGTTCGGCCAGGGCATGCGCTACCGCCTGTTCGCCGACATCGACCACTGGGACTTCGCACACAAGGCGCCGGGCGTGCAGGGTGAGGCGCTGCAGTCCTCCACCAACGTCATGCCGGATCTCGCCATGGCGATGAAGACCAACCCCAACCTCAAGGTCTCCCTCCACGGCGGCTACTACGACCTCGCCACGCCGTACTTCGCCGCCGAGTACGAGATGAACCACCTGCCGATCCCCGACAGCCTGCGCAACAACATCTCCATCCAGTGGTACCCCTCCGGCCACATGGTCTATGCCCACCAAGAGTCGCTGAAGAAGCTGCACGACAACGTGGCGCAGTTCATCGAGAGCACCGACAACGTGAAGTGAGTAGAGGCGAGGAGTGAGGGGAGAGGAGTGAGCCGTGAGAGGTTGAGCGGCGAGGTTGCTGCGATCGGCGCTTGGCGAGGGCAGGGACGGCCTGCTTGTCGAACGTGGGGAAACGCATTCGCCCGTCCTGTTCACTGACGCCACTCCAGCCCGGCTCCCCTCGGCGGCCGAAGGCCGCTCAGGCGGACGTCCCCATGGCGCGGCCGTTGCTGCGGATGGGGGCCATGGGCGCCCAGCCTGGATTCCAGTGGCATGACTTCCTGCGGCATTCCGATGAATGCCGCAGGAGCTTCGTCACGGCGAAGCCGGTCATCCGGTCCCTTTGGGAGCACGACGGAGACGCTGGATGACCGGCATTCGCCGTTGAAAAGCGCTTCCGGTATTCGCCGGAATGACGCCCGGTCGCCGGTTTGCTCCAGTCTCGTGATTACGCCGCGTGTTGTCGGGATCGCTTTCCGTCGGCCCGCCACTCTTTGCCATGGCTCCGGTGCTCGCTACGATCGCCCAAGCTCCCATCACGGACAAGCACCGCATGCGCCACCTCATCGACCGCTACATCGACGCCTACAACCGCATCGATGTGGACGCCATGCTGCTCACCCTGCATCCCGGCATCGTGTTCGAGAACATCAGCGGCGGTACGCTCAACGTGCGCACGCAGGGCATCGCCGAATTCGAGCGGCTGGCGCGCAGCACGCAGCCGTTGTTCAGCGCGCGCCGCCAGATCATCACCGCGTACAGTGAAGCGGGCGACACCGCTACCGCACATATCCTGTTCGACGGCACCTTCGCCATGGACCTGCCCAACGGCGTGCGCGCGGGCCAGGGCATCTCGATGCCCGGCCGCTCCGAGTTCCGCATCCACGACGGCCTGCTTATATACATCGCCGATCACAGCGAGTAAGCCGCGCGACGTCATCGACGCTGCCCCCGATCTCAGCTCTCAGCTCTCAGCTCTCCCCTTTCCGCTTTCTGCTTCTCGCTTTTCGCTTCCCGCTCTCCGCTTCCTACTCCGCTCCCAGCCCCGTGTTTTCCACGCGCTGTCGATCGCCTATTCCTTCATCTCGGTGGCCTCACCAAGTTGCGGCCCATCAGCCAGGCGGCTCCGCTTCTGAGCCCTCTCCCCTGGGCGACGCCCGGGGGAGAGGGTTGGGTGAGGGGGCGCTGTTGCCTTGCGCAGGCGCCGTCGTCTTGAAGTCGGGCATCCGACTCGGCCCGGCCCTCAACGCCACCCGTCGCGGCCCCGAGCACCGCAACAGGCGTGAGCGCGGGAATGCCGTGAGCTCACAAAGCGGATGACGAGACATACCTGCCGGGAAGCGCCTCCCGCTCCCGCGGAATTGAGACCCAAACCGAGCACGCCGTCCACCACCTGAACCGGCACGCGGACCGCACCATGTCCTCCGCGCTAAACTGCCGGTTTTGCTCGGCAAGACATGGCGCAAGCGGCACTTCGCCCGGCGGTTCGCGGGCCCACCTTCATCCGTCTGCTGGCGCGCCTGGCGGAAGTCGACGTGGCTGCGCCGCGCCCGTCGCTGCCCGACCAGTTGGGCCAGTGGCTGGACTGGAAGCACGCGCTGGCGCTCGCCGCGGCGCTGGACAGCCATCCGGCCGCGCCGGCAGAGCCTGCTCCGCCAACGGACGACCTGCCCGGCGAGTGCGCGCGGGCGCGCGAAACGCTGCTCGCGGCCATCAGGAATGATCCGCTGCTTGCTGCCGATGCGCCGGCTACGGACAACACCGATTTCGCGCCGTATCGCCACGCCTGCCTCACCCGCCAGCGCGCCATGCAGGCCACGGTGGGCCGCCTGCGCGGAAGGCTGCGCGATGCGCTGTTGCACTCCCCCCCAAGCTCCGGCGTGCCGACTAACCCACCTGGCCGTCATTCCCGCGAACGCGGGAAGCGCTCTTCAACGGCGGATGCCGGTCATCCATTGGGCTCTTCCGCAAAGACAGCCATGGATTCCCGCGTTCGCGGGAATGACGGCCATGAAGTTCCCGGCGTCGGCTCGTCCCTGGCCCGCCTCGCCGAAGTCGACGCCGTGATGGAAGTCGCCCTCACCCCGCGCGAGCACACGCTGCTCGCCAAAGTGCCCGAGCTGCTGGGCCAGCGCTTCGCGCGCCTGCGCGCCGCCGGCAACGGCTCCAACACCTGGCTCGACGCCTTCCGCCGCGACATGCAAAGCGTGCTGCTGGCGGAGCTGGATCTTCGTTTTCAACCGGTCGAAGCGCTGCTTGCCGCGCTGCGCACCCACCAAGAGTCCGCATGTTGAAGAATCTTCTCCTCGCCGCCGTGTTTGCGCTGGGCCTCGCCGCCATCGGCTGGATCGCCATCGGCTACGTCGGCAGCAATCCGCTGGGTCTCGCCATCGCGCTGCTGATCGGCGCCTGCTACCTCGCCGGCGCGGCCGAGCTGTTCCGCTACCGCCAGGCCACCGCCACGCTGCATTGGGCGGTGGATGAACTCACCGAAGCACCGGCCGAACTCGGCCCCTGGCTGCAACGCCTGCATCCCGGCCTGCGCCACGCCGTGCGCCTGCGCGTGGAAGGCGAGCGCGTGGCGCTGCCGGCGCCGACGATGACGCCATACCTGGTCGGCCTGCTGGTGCTGCTGGGCATGCTCGGCACCCTGCTCGGCATGATGGCCACGCTGCGCGGCACCGGCATCGCACTGCAGAGCGCGACGGATCTCGCTGCCATCCGCGGCTCGCTGGCCGCGCCGGTCAACGGGCTGGGTTTCGCCTTCGGCACCTCCATCGCCGGTGTCGCCGGCTCGGCCATGCTCGGCCTGCTCTCCGCGCTGGTGCGCCGCGAGCGGCTGCTGGCGGTGCAGGCGCTCGACGCGAAGATCGCCAGCACCTTGCGCATCCACTCGCAGGCACACCAGCGCGATGAAGGCTTCCGCCTGCTGCAGCAACAAGCCGCCGCCATGCCCCTGCTGGTCGATCGCCTGCAGGCGATGGCCACCACGATGGAACGGCACAGCGCCGCGGCGCACGAGCGGCAGCACGCCGAGCAGCAGGCGTTTCACCGCCACACCGAGGAGGCCTACGCCCGCCTGGCCCAGTCGGTCGAGCAGTCGCTGAAGGACAGCGTGGCCGACAGCGCGCGCACCGCCAGCAGCGTGCTGCAGCCGGTGGTGGAATCCACCCTGGCCAGCCTCGCCCGCGAGAGCGCCGCGATCCAGGCCAGCGTGAGCGAGGCCGTGCAGCGCCAGCTCGACGGCCTCACCGCCGGCTTCGACACCACCGCCCGCACCGTCACCGGCATCTGGAGCGACGCGCTCGCCCAGCACCGTCAGACCAACGAGGCCCACGCACAGCAGCTGGGCGACACCCTCGCTCGTTTCGCCGAGACCTTCGAGCAGCGCTCGTCCACCTTGCTGGACGGTGTCGCCGCGCGCCTCGATGCCAGCGTCGAGCGCACCGCCGAGGCGTGGAACAGCGCGCT
>DASUJJ010000161.1:0-16500 GCA_036279335.1 Dyella sp. | reverse complement strand
CTGCTCCAGCCCGCGGCGCAGGTTCTGCCATTCCGCCTGCGCCAGTACCCGGGGGATCAAGTCGAACGGAATCAGCCGCTCGGCATCACCGCCTTCGGTGTAAACGGCGAAGGTGATGCCGATGCGCCGGAACAGCACTTCCGCCTCGCGGCGCTTGAGCGCCATCTGGTCGGCGGGCGTGTTTTTCAGCCACGCATCGATCAGCGCGTAAGGCGCGCGGACCTCGTCGGGCCAGCCCATTTCGTCGAACACCGTTGTTGCAGACACCCGGTGGATCCCGTTGATGGCGACCTTTGACCGTGGCGGTCGACACCGGCAATGTCAAGGAACGTGCGACCTCGCCGCGGGGCCTGCCGGCTCGGCAGGGCGGTCCGGCGCCGAGCCGGCGAGGGCTCACGCGCCCGGGTTGAGATGCCACAGCGCCGCATTGAGCACGGTGGCGAAGCTTACCCAGGCGATGTACGGCACCATCATCCAGCCGGCCGCGCGATCGCGGCGGAAGAACGCCACGGTGGTGGCGATGATCAGCGCCAGCAGGCACACGATGTCGACCAGCGCCACGCCCAGCAGATGGCGTCCGAAGAACAGCCACGACCACGCCGCGTTGAGTACCAGCTGCGCCAGCCACAGGCCCATCGCCGGACCGTGACCACCCTTGCGCCACGCCCGCCACGCGGCAATCGCCATCAGCAGGTACAGCACCGACCACACCGGCGCAAACACGCTGTTGGGCGGATTGAACGAAGGCTTGGCCAGCGCCGCATACCAGTCGCCCGGCAGGAACCGGCTACCCACGAAGCCGGCGCCAAACGCCAGCAGCACACATACCAGCAGCGAACCCCACTTGCGCATCCCGCACTCCTTGTCATGTCTGGCAAACGCTTGCCCACGTGCAGGCTAGAGCAGGCCCGGAGATCGCCACAAGCATGCGTTCTCCGCGAGCTTCCCGACGCGCAGCATCGTGACCGGGGCGGGGTCGGCCGGCACACGGCTTCGACCAAGGCCGGGTCGACAGGGCCCGGCCGCGCTCGCTAGCGTGCCGGTCATGTCCGTCGCGCGCGTCCTTCCATGAATCGTTCCGGCGCCGCGCACGGCGGCGAACGCGGGGGCGTGGACGCCGGCTTCTTCGCGATCCTGATCGGCGCCACGTTCCTGATGGGATCGAGCTTCATCGCCGGCAAGATCCTGCTCGGCCATGGCGTGCCGGCGATCCTGCTGGTGGGCTGGCGATTCCTGCTGGCGGCTATCGCCACGCTGCCGCTGTTGGCGGTGGCCGGCGGTCCGCTGCGCGCGCAGCTGTGGCCAGCGGGGATGATGCCGCGGCAGGCGTGGGTGGTCGGTGTGATCGGGCTGCTGCAGACGGCCGCGGTGATGGGCCTGCTGTTTGTCGGCATGCGGCACATTCCGGCCGCCGCGGCGGCGATCCTGCTGTTCAGCAACCCGATCTGGGTGGCGCTGCTGGGCCGCGTGTTCCTGCGCGAATCGCTGGGGCCGGCGCGGATGGCGGGGCTCCTGCTGGGGATGCTGGGCGTGGCGCTGGCGATCGGGCCCGGCGCCTTGCTGACCGATCGGGACAATGCGCTGTTCGGCGAGCTGTGCTGCGTGGCCTCGGCGCTGTGCTGGGCGGTGGCCACCACGGTGAACAAGCGCGCCGCGCTGCCCATCGGCGGGCTGGCGCTCAATTTCTGGCAGATGCTGATCGGTGCGCTGGTGCTGCTGGCGCTGGCCTGGGCGAGTGGCGAGCGCTGGCCGCCCGGTGTGGGTGGCCGCCAGTGGCTGTGGTTTGCGTGGCTGGCGGTGCCGGCGTCGACCGGATCGTTCGGGCTGTGGTTCGTGGCGCTGCGCCGGGGCGGCGCCACGCGCACCAGCGGATGGCTGTTCCTGGCGCCGCTGTTTGCCGTCCTGCTGTCATTCGCGGTGTTGCACACCGCGCTGTCGCCGATGCAGCTGCTGGGCGGCGTGCTTATCGGGTTGGGACTGTGGCTGGTGAACCGGGTGCGGGCCTGACCGGGGCGTCGCGGTAGGCGGTCAGCCGCGCCCGCAGCCACTGCGCCGCCGGCTCGACGTGGCCATCGGCGAAGCGGATCAGGTACGGCTTGCCCGACATCGACGAACCGGTGGCGCACAGCCGGATGAAGTCATCCGCGCTGTGCAGGTGCTTCCCGGCGTAGCGGCGCTTCATCTGCAGGTGATCGACGGCATCGCCGGCATCGTAGGCGGTGCCATTGCGGATGAATTGCGCGCCCTGCAGTTGCCCCACCGAGGCGATCAGATAGTCGATCTTGCGCTGTTCGATCGCAGGAGCCGACTGCGCCAGCGCACTGAACGTGCCGAACAGCAGCAGCGCCGCCAGCAGGATCCTGGCTATCGCGGTGCGGCCGGTCACAGCAGGCTCTCCACCGGCAGCAGCTTGATCAGGCCCACCTCGGCCTTGCGGCCGCTGGTGGCGTCCGGATCGCTGTCATGCGTGACCATCTGGCCGTTCTCCACCGCCTGCCAGCGCAGCGAGGCATCGGCGGCCGGCACGGTGGGGTCGAGCACCACGCGCCAGGCGCTGGCGGGCTTGGTGGCATCGTCGAAAAACTGCTCGACGGCGGCGGCCAGCGGTGCGTTGTCCACGATGATCCCCATTTCGGTATTGAGCAGCCTGGAGCGCTCGTCCATGTTCATCGAGCCGATGAACACCTGGCGTGAATCGACCACGATGGCCTTGGCGTGCAGGCTCACTCCGGAGGATTTTCCTGCATCGGTGGCCGGCTGCCGGGCGCCGGGTTCCGGCCGCAGCTCGTAAAGTTCGACGCCGCCGCGCAGCAGCGGCAGGCGGTAGCGCGAGTAGCCCGCGTGCACGGCCGGCTCGTCGGTGGAAGCGAGCGAGTTGGTCAGCACCTGCAGGTGCACGCCCTGCGCCACCAGGCTGGTAAGGAACTGCGTGCCCTCGTCGCCGGGTATGAAGTACGGCGAGATCAGCCGCACGTCCTTGTGTGCACCCTGCAGCAGCTGCTTGATGTCCGGCCCGATGCGCAGGCTGGGGTCGTCCTCGCCCTCCCTGATTTTCGCCGGCTGGTCGGCCACGAGCTCGGCCCGGCCCCAGAACCACTTGCCCGGTCGATCGCCGGAAGGTCCGTGCGGCAATTGCTCCAGCGTCGCCTGGGCGTAGTCGCTCTGCGCAAATTTGCGCGCGTCACTGGCGAGTTTCTTGCGCAGCGTGACCAGTTCCGGATGACCGGCATGCTCGCCGGTAAACGCCTTGATCGGATAAGCGGCGTCGCAGTTCCAGTATTCGTCGAAGGCGCGCGAGGTGTCGCGCACGACGGGACCGATGGCGATCAGGTCCAGATCGCGAAAATGGGTGGCGTCGCCGGCGTCGAAATAGTCGTCGCCGATATTGCGCCCGCCCACGATCGCCACCGTGTTGTCCGCAATGAACGACTTGTTGTGCATGCGGTGGTTGAGGCGCGAGCCGTCGAGCACGAACTGGGCGATCTTGCCAAACCCGGAACTCGTGCGTGTACCGAAGGGGTTGAACAGGCGCACCTCGATATTGGGGTGGGAGTCCAGCCCCTTGAACAGATCGATCTGGTCGCCCACGTTGATGTCGTCCAGCAGCAGCCGCACGCGCACGCCGCGGTCGGCCGCCGCGAGCAGGCGCTGTGCAATCAGCCGGCCGGTCGCGTCGTTGGCAAAGATGTAGTACTGCAGGTCCAGCGAGTGCTCGGCGTGGTCGGCCAGCGCGACGCGGCTCATCAGCGCGTTGGTGCTGAAGGTCAGCAGGCGGAAACCGGAGAGCTCGTCGTGCCGGGCCACTTCGCGATGCACGTAGCGGCTGCTTGGCGTGTCCACCTTCTGTGCCTTGGCGGTGCTGTGCCAACGCGGAAAATCTTTTTTCAGCGTGGCGCAGCCCGTGAGGACCAACACAGCCAGCAGCGCCGGGATGACGCGATACCAACGACCAGCCATGCAAATCTCCGAAGGCACGCGAACATAACTGCGGAAGCATTCTCACGCGCGCGTCACGCAGGTGTGAAGGCCCGCTCACGCGTCCACGCACCCCGTATGCTGATGGCCTGATCGGCGCGCGAGAGGCACCAGCCGCGCTTCCCCAAGCAAAGGAGCATGAATGACGATGCGCATCCTGGTTCTCGGCGCCGGCGGTACCGGCGGCTATTTCGGCGGACGGCTGGCGCAGGCCGGTGCCGACGTCACCTTTCTGGTGCGCGAGGGCCGCGCGGCGCAGCTCGCCCGCGATGGCCTGGTGATCCGCAGCCCGCTCGGCGATGCGCGATTCCCGGTGGCGTATCTGCTTGCCGGTCAACTGGCCGGGGCATCCGCCGAGCGACCGTTCGACCTGGTGCTGCTCAGCTGCAAGGCGTATGACCTGGACAGCGCGATCGAGGCGATCGCGCCGGCGGTGGGCGAGCGGACGACGGTGCTGCCGATCCTCAACGGCCTGCGCCACTTTGCGGCCCTGGATGGCCGTTTCGGCGCGCACCGCGTGCTGGGAGGGCTGTGCTTCATCAGCGCCACCAAGGGCGAGCAGGGCGAAGTGCTGCACCTGGGCAAGCCGGCCTCGATCACCTTCGGCCCGCGCAACGGCCAGGCGACCCGCGAGCCGTGCGAAGCGCTGGCCGCCGCGTGCGCGGCCGCGGGCGTGGATCACCGCCATTCTCCGGATATCGCGCAGGATCTGTGGGTCAAGTTCACTTTCCTCACCACGCTGGCCGCCGCCACCTGCCTCATGCGCGCAAGCATCGGTCGCATCGTGGCCGCAGAAGGGGGAAGTGCCTTCATCGAGGCGCTGTATGCCGAGTGCGTGGCGGTGGCTGGCGCGGCCGGTCAGCCGATCCCGCCCGAAGCGCAGGCCAGCGCGCGGCGCATGCTCACCCAGGCCGGCTCCACCGTGACCGCCTCGATGCTGCGCGATCTGGAGGCCGGCCAGCGCATCGAAGGTGCGCACATCGTGGGCGACATGCACCAGCGCGCGCACGCGGCGGGAATCGCGTCGCCCATGCTGGACCTGGCCTGGGTGCATCTGCAGGCGTATGAAGGGCGCCGCGACGGCTGAGCGCGCAGGTCATGGGCGGCTGCCGGCGCGCCACCGCCGACTGCCGCGGGATCCGCCGTGATCAAAGCATCCGGCGCAGCGTGTTGTCGCGTTTCACCACGTGATGCCACAGCGCCGCGGCGACGTGCAGGCCGATCACCCAGTAGAAGATCTCGCCGAGCAACTCGTGCAGTTCCTCGACCGTCTCGCCGGCGCCGGCATTGGCCCGCACCACCATCGGCAGCGAGACATGGACCCACGGCAACGTGACCGCCTCGCCCGCGTAGTTCACCGCGAGGATGCCCAGGATCGGCTGCGCCAGCAGGAACAGATACAGCGCCGCATGCGTGAGATGCGCCGCCAGCCTGGTGAGCCTTCCCGGGGCGGGGACGATCGGCGGCGGATGGCCACGCGCCATGCCGAACACGCGCACCACCAGCAAGGCGAGCACGGCGAGCCCGGCCAGGTAGTGGCTCTGCAGCGCGAGTCCGGGCCCCGCATCGCTCTCGTCGTCGCCACCCAGTTCCACCAGCAGATAGGCCGCTGCGACGGCGACCACGGTGAGCCAATGGGCCAGGCGCAGGGTGGCCGAGTAGCGGGTGCGTTCAGGCGTGACGCCCATGCGGCCTCCGCGACCTCAGGGCTGGGGCTGTGGCGTGGCCGCCACGCTGGGCGGCAGCTGCGGCAGCGTCACCTGCGGCTGGTCAACGGTGAGGCTGCCCAGGAAGGCGGTGATCCGATCGATCTCCGCGTCGGTCAGCTGCGCACCGAGCTGGCTGCTGCCCATCACCGCCACCGCCTGGCGCAGGTCCCACACCTTGCCTGAGTGGAAATAGGGCGGCGTCAGTGCCACGTTGCGCAGCGACGGTACGCGGAACACGTAGACGTCGCTCACCGTCTTGGTCACCGCAAAGCGGCCGCGGTCACCCGGGGGCAGGATGTCCGCTCCGGGGCGTTCGACCACGCCAAACGGGGCGTACATCCCGCCGCCCACGTTGATGCCCGAGTGGCATCCTGCGCAGCCCTTGCCGATGAACAGCGCCAGGCCCTCGGTCTGGGTGGTGTCCAGCGCGGCGGCGTCGCCCTTGAGGTAGCGATCGAACGGCGCGTTCGGGGTGATCAGGGTCGCCTCGAACAGGGCGATGGCGCGGCGGATATTGTCGAAGGTGATCGCCTGCGCGGCATCCGGAAAGGCCTTGGCAAAGGCCGGCGCGTAGCCGGGAATGGCGCGCAGCTGCTCCACCGCGTGCGCCTCGGTGGTGTCCATCTCCACCGGATTGACCAGCGGCCCGCCGGCCTGCTGTTCGAGATCCTTGGCGCGACCGTCCCAGAACTGGGCCACGTCAAACACGGCGTTGTACACCGTGGGCGAGTTGCGGCCGCCGCGCTGCCAGCGATGGCCGAACGAGGTCTCCTGCAGGTCGACGCCGCCCAGGCCGATCATGTGGCAGGAGTTGCAGCTGATCACATGGCTCTGCGACAGGCGCGGATCGAAATACAGCATCTTGCCCAGCGCCACGCGCTCCGGCGTGGCCGGATTGCCGGGCAGGGCGGGCGGCGTCGACGGGATCGGCTTGAACATCGTCTGCGCCTGCTTCTGCAGGGCCGACTGCGACCATGCCGGTGCGGCAAACGCGGTGACCACAGACGCGGCGGCGAGTAGTGCAAGAGTGCGCATGATGCTGCTCCTGTGGCTACGGCGCGGTGGGGTGGTGCCGGGCGGAGCGACGATGCGTGCCCGGTTCCCCCTGCCGCGGTGAACCCTGCGTCGGTGGCGTGGCCCAAAAAGCCCTCGGCTTGCCCTGCAAGCCCATACGACCGGCCGGGCGCGCAGGCGCAGGCCAAGCGTGCTGGCGCAATTCCGGCGGGGCAACAGCAGCGCGTACAGGTGGCGCGGGCAGGCACATGGCGGCGGGGCGGCAATCCGACGGAACGCCAGCTTTGCGCGCGCGGCGGCGTCGGGTTGATCTTCATCAACCCCACGCCATCAACCCCACGCCGGTATGCCGCGGATCAGGCCTCGGCTTTCGGCGGCGTGGTGGTCATCAGCAGGTGGTTGCCGCCGCGGCGCTTGGCGGCGTACATCGCATCGTCGGCCAGCTTGAGCAGGGCGTCCTCGTTGTCGCCGTGGTCGGGATACAGCGCAATGCCGATGCTGGCGGAAACCATCCCAGGCTGCCCGTCCAGATCGAATGCCCGATGCAGCTCGCCACGGATCTTTTCCGCGACGGCCATCGCGTCTTCCGGCTTGGCGATGCGCGGCAGCAGCACGGCGAATTCGTCGCCGCCCAGGCGGCCGACGGTGTCCGATTCGCGCATGCAGCTGGACAGGCGCGACGCCACTTCACACAGCAGGCGATCGCCGGCGGCATGCCCGAGCTGGTCGTTGATTTCCTTGAACCGGTCCAGATCCAGGTACAGCATCGCCACCCGCTCGCCGTCGCGGCGTGCGCGGCACAGCGCGTTCTGCAGGCGGTCGCGGAACAGCGCGCGGTTGGGCAGGTCGGTGAGATAGTCGAAGCGCGCCATGTGGGTGAGGCGCGCTTCGATCTGCTTGCGCTCGATCGCCGCGGCCACCTGGGTGGACACGAACTGCAGCAGCTGGGTGTCGTCGTCGCTGTAGCTGACCTCACCGCTGTAGCTTTGCACCACCAGCACGCCTATCACCCCGCGCTGGGCGATCAGCGGCACGCCCAGCCAGGCCAGCGGCGCATGGCCGGGCGGGCGGCGCGCCATGATCGCCTGCACGCTCTCACTGGCCCCGGACAGGTCGTCCGAACGCAACAGCAGCGGCTGACAGCTGCGCACCACTTCGGCGCTCAGGGTGCCCGAATCGAGCGGCCGCGGTGCGGGCGTCTCGTCAAAGTCGTCCACGAAATACGGGAAGTTCAGCTCATTCCGCTCGGCGTCGTACAGCGCCACGAAAAAATTCCGCGCGGGCAGCAGCCCGGCGATGATTTCGTGCACGCGCCGGAACAGCGCATCAAGGTCGGCCGTGGTGTGCGCGGCCTCGGAAACGGCGTAGAGCGCCGCCTGCATCGTCTCGGCGCGCTTGCGCCCGGTGATGTCACGCGCCACGGCCACCCGCACGCCGTCCTCCGGTGACCAGCGCGCGGTCCACATCACATCGACCACGCTGCCATCCTTGCGCACGTAGCGGTTCTCGAAATACGCCGGCGCCTCGTTGTTCACCACCTGCCGGGCGTGCTGCAAGGTGCGCTCGCGGTGATCCGGATGCATGAACTCGGTCATGTGGCGGCCGATCATCTCGTCCGGCCGGTAGCCGAAGATGCGCTCGCTGGCAGCGCTCACGAAGACGATTTCCGTGTTTTCACGGACCACGCAGATCGCGTCGACGAGCAGGTCGATCACGTTGGCCAGCGGAACGGGGCATGCTTCGGGGCTCATCGGGGTCCGGCAAAGGGCGAATGGCTAGTTCGCGTGAAGCATGTTTCGTGCCGGTTGGCAGTCGGGCAGTCTTTCATACCCCGGCAGCGGCGTTCTTGATGCAGATCAGGCTCGGCATGCGCGGAGCGCTTCACGGTTCGACCGGGCGTGCCCGCTCCAGCAGTGCGCTGGTGGCCGTCTGCCACAGCGTCCAGTTGTGGTGGCCCGGCAGCATGATGACGTGGTCGGCCGGCAGGCGCGGGCTCATCAGCTCGATCGAGTCGCGGAAGCGCTCGTTCGCGCCATAGGCCAGCCACGTGCTGCCGGTGCGCTCGGGGTGCTGCGACCAGTTCTTGAGGTAACGCCACAGCTCGCGTTGAAACGTGTCCGGGCCAATCGACTGCACCGGACCCGGATCCCATGCGTCCAGCCCCCCGGCCTCGCGGATCTCGCGGTGGATTGCCTTGTCGCCCAGGTACGGCGACATCAGCAGCAGGCCGGTGGCCTGGTCGGGGTAGGCGCGGTCGTAGAGCAGGACGCCCAGTCCGCCGAGCGAGATGCCGGCCAGCCACACCTCGTCGTAGCGGGCGCGCGCGGGCAGCATGATCTCGTTGTGCAGGCGGGGGATGGCCTGATCCTGCCGGTAATACGGCATGGTCAGGCCGGTGAGCATCACGTCGGCGTCCGGCCACTGCTGCTGGATCCGCTGGGCGACGCCGGTGCGGGTCAGCGATTCGAGGCTGTCGCCGCGACCGGGCAGAAACACCACCAGCCGCGTGGCCGGGTCGGGTGCGGGAATCAGCGTGGTGGGAATCGGCAAGCGCGGATCGCCGCCCGCGGCGCAGCCGATCAGGCACAGCGCCAGCAGGGCGGTCAGTGGCAACAGCAGGCGGCGAGCGTTCATGCAGAAGTCCTTGGGTGGTCCGACGCGAGCCTCATTGGCCGCAGTCGGGCCACAGGTGACGCGGTGGGGCGGCCGGGAGCGTGGCTCAGCCGCCTCGTTCGTCCGCACGGAGCACATGCCGGGCGCCCTCGTGCTGTTCGAGCCAGGCGACGAACGCGCCTGCCGGCAGCGGCCGGCAGATCAGGTAGCCCTGCAGGCCGTCGCAGCCCAGCGCTTCCAGCGTGGCGCGCTGGTTTTCACTTTCCACGCCCTCGGCAATCGTGGTCATGCCAAGCCGGCGGCCGACGTCGACGATGAAACTGGCCAGCGGGCTGGGTGCTTCGGGGCGCAGGCCGCAGATGAAGGAGCGGTCGATCTTCAACTCGTGCAGCGGCAGCTGGCTGAGGTAGCTGAGCGAGGAGTAGCCGGTGCCGAAATCGTCCAGCGCCAGCCTGAAGCCGATGCCGGCGAGTGCGTACATGGTCTGCAGCGCCGCCTCGAAGCCCTGCAGCAGCGCGCTCTCGGTGAGTTCCAGCGTGATCCGCCCGGGCTGCACGCCAGCCTCGCGCACCAGATTTTCGATACGGCTGACAAAGTCCGGGTGGGCAAGTTGCCACGGGCTCACGTTCACCGCCAGATGCTCGCCGAAGTCCACCCGGCCGGCGTCCCACTCGCGGATGCGCGCACACGCCTGGGCGATCACCCACTCGCCGAGCACATGAATCAATCCGGTTTCTTCGGCAATCTCGATGAAGATGCTCGGCGCGACCTCGCCCATGGTGGGATGGCGCCAGCGCAGCAAGGCTTCGGCACCCAGCCGGCGGCCGCTGACGTCCACCTGCGGCTGGAAATGCAGCTGGAACGAGGTTTCGCTGCCGAGGCTTTCGACCGCCGCACGCAGCCCGCGCTCCAGCTCCAGGCGCTCGTCCGCCACGCTCTGCATTTCCGGCTCGAACAGGCGTACCGTGTTGCGACCGGCGGCCTTGGCCCGATAGAGCGCGATGTCGGCGCGGCGAATCACGTCCGGCGCATCGCCGTCGCGGCCGGAGTACAGCGCCACGCCCACGCTGGCGCCCACCGAGAGTACGTTGCTGTCCACGCTCATCGGTGCGCCCAGGCGCGCGCGTACGTCCTGCGCAATCTGCTGCGCCTGCAGGCCGGCGTCTTCGCCGTCGGTCGCCAGGTTTTCCACCACCACCATGAACTCGTCGCCGCCCAGTCGGCCCAGCACGGCGCCGGCGGGCACTGCCGCGAGCAGCCGATCGGCCACCGCCTCGAGCATGCGGTCACCCACGTGGTGGCCGAGCGCGTCGTTGATGGTCTTGAAGTTGTCCAGATCGATGACCATCGCCGCACAGTGGCTGCGCGTGCGCCGCGCGCCGGTGGCCGTCTCGGCGATCAGGTCCACGATGCGCAGGCGGTTGGGCAGGCCGGTGAGCACGTCGTGGTAGGCGAGGTGACGCAGACTCAGTTCGGCCTGCTCGCGGGTGTTTGCCTCGGCGCGCAGCCGGCGCGTGGTCTGTTCCAGCTGCATCGTGCGCTGGTGCAGCTGGCTGGCCATCGACAGCCCCATCAGCAGCACGAAGGGCAGGAACGAGAACGCATCGACGTAGGGATAGGGCATGCCCATCAGGTCGATCGCGATGTCGCCCCACAGCAGGGCGGCGAACTGGATCGTCAGGCACAGCCCCAGCAGCATCGCTGGCTGCCGGTCGCCACGACGGAACTGCATCGCCACCATCGCCAGGGCCCAGGCAAAGGCCAGGTAGGTCAGCAGATGGAACGTCCAGCCCAGCGGCGAGGGCACGCCGTTGATCTTGGTGACCCACTCGCCCCACGGCAGTTCGGCCGCCTGGATGCCGCTGATGTGCGCATAGAACATGGTGCCGGGCGCGAGCTGGTTGAGCACCGCAAAGCCCAGGCACACGGCCGTGATCACGCCCAGCGTACGCCGCTTCAGCGGCCGCCCGGTGTAGCCGCTGACGAAGGTGAAAAAGAACGGAAACGACAGTGCCGCCGCGCCGCACATGCCACGCAGCATCTCCACCGCCCGGTGTTGCGCTTGCGCCAGGCCAAGCAGCGCGTTGAAGAAGGCGAGGCCGGCGATGCACAGGCACAGGAACGCATAGGACAGATACAGCCGGTCGCGCTGCTGGCGCATGCCGATCAGGATGAACTGGATGCTGGACGTGACGGCGATGCACGCCGTGGCTACCAGCGCGGCAGTGTAGTAACCGAATACCGCGTGTGCTGCCGCTTCCTCCATACCCGATCCGTCCCCGGTTGTTACCATGGTCGATGGCGTCGCCCCCCGCGCGCCACGATAGCCCAAGCCACGGGCAAAAGCTGCGGCTGCCGCAGGGCCGCATGAACGGCACGCGACGGCGAGTCATCCCGGTTTTGTCGACCGCCACAGCCGCCACTTGAGTGAACCATCCCGGTCGCGCCGGGTCCGGTGGTGCTCACCTGCTTCAGAGAGGTCTCGACATCATGAGCAATCGTTCTTCCGTTGGCGGCTGGTTTGTTGCCGTCATCGCACTGGTGGTGATCGCCGGTGCTGGCTATTTCCTCGTTCAGCGCGCGCGCCACGTCGACGCCAACCCGGTGCCGGCAGCCGAAAACCTCGCGACGGCCCCCGCGGTGGCCGGCACGGCGCCGTCGATCGCGCACCCCATTGCCCAGGCCGATACCGGGCCGGCACCCGCCAGCACCGCCGCGCTGCCTGCACTGGTCGACAGCGACGCCGCCGTGGCCGACAGCTTGATCGCGCTGGCCAGCGGTGGCGACATGGGCAGCTGGCTGGTGCGTCAGTCGATCATTCCGCGCATCGTGGCCACCGTGGACGCGCTGCCGCGTTCGGACATGGGCAGCTCCATCCTGCCGGTGAAGCCCGCCCGCGGAGCCCTGCAGCTGCAGCCTGCGAACGGACAGAGCGTGATCGCAGCGGGCAACGCCGAGCGCTATGCGCCGTACATGCAGGCGCTGGCCAGCGTCGATGCGCAGGCGCTGGTCGACTGGTACGTGCGCTATTACCCGCTGTTCCAGCAGGCGTACGTGGAGCTGGGTTATCCGCACGGCTACTTCAACGACCGGCTGATCGCGGTGATCGACCACCTGCTGGCCGCGCCCGAGCCCACGGCGCCGCCGATCGTGGTGCCGTACAAGCAAGGTTATGCGTTTGCCGATCCGTCGCTGCAGGGCCTGTCGGTGGGGCAGAAGGGCATGGTGCGCATCGGCTCGGCCAACGAAGCGGCGTTGAAGGCCAAGCTGCGCGACCTGCGTGCCCGCCTGGTGGGCAGCGACCTGCACGCGGCGCCGGTGACGGAAACCTTCCCGGTGAAGTGATCTGCGCCGCTCGGCGCACGGATGCGCCTACCAGGGAATGTCGGCGCCGTCCCACGCGATGAAGCGCCCGCTGTCCGCGGGCGTGGCACCTGCGATGATGCCCAGCAGCTGCGCCGCCGCGCGATCGGGCGCAAACAGTTTCTCCGGCGGCACGTTGGCCTGGAACGGCGCCGACAGCGCCGTGTCCACCGTGCCCGGATGCAGCAGCAGGCAGCAGGCCCGTGGGTTGCGACGTGCCAGCTCGATGGCGAAGGTTTTCATCAGCTGGTTCTGCGCGGCCTTGGAGGCGCGGTAGGCGTACCAGCCGCCGAGGCGGTTGTCGCCGATTGAGCCGACCCGCGCCGACAGCGACGCGAACACGCACGCACCCGTGAGCAGCGGCAGCAGCGCCTGCGCCAGCAGGATCGGCGCAAACGCATTGAGCGCGAACACCTGCTCCAGCGTGGCGCGGCGCACCTGCGTCACCGATTTTTCCGGCCGGATGCCGTCGCCGTGCAGTACGCCGGCGGCGTTGATCACCAGCTCCAGCGACGGATGCTGACCGCGCAGGAGCGTGGCCAGATCGGCCAGCGCCTGCTCGTCGGTCAGGTCGGCGTCCACGCACTGCAGCCGATCGCCCGCGCCGGCCGCCAGCGCGGCGAGTGCATCACTGCGCGTGGCCTGCCGCGCCACGGCGGTCACTCGCGCCACCTGCGGATGCGCCAGCAGGGCGGGTACCAGCGCCAGGCCAATGCCGCGACTTGCGCCGGTGACCAGTACGTGGGCAGGCGCCTGCGGGTCACGCCACAGGGGCAGGGCGGTGTCGGTGGGAGAGGCGGTCATCGGGAGTCTGCTGCGATCGGGAGTGGCCAAGCATGCCGCGAACCGCGCACGGCGTGGCTACCAGTGGCCGGTGCCGGGCGCGCCCTTCACCGGACCGACGATCTCGTCGGTGAGCCAGCCGCCGTAAAAGCCGCCGGGCTGCGGGCGCACCCGTTCGCCGGCCACTGCGCAGTGCAGCCGCGCCGGATAGAACGACAGCCAGCCGGCGATCGCCGCGAAGGCCGGCGTGGGTTGGGGATAGCTCCAGCCCACCGCTTCCAGCCAGTGGCCGTCTTCGCCGCGCACGCTCCAGTACGCCGCGCGGCCCTTCCATTCGCAGTGCGAGCTGCCCGGTGCGGGGCGCAGCCGTTCGAGGTCGATGTCCTGCGGCGGCAGATAGAACGTGGGCGGGCTGGCGGTTTCCAGCACGCGCACCGCACGCGTGGTGTCGGCGATGCAGATGTTGCCCGCATGCACGGTGACGCGCCGTGGGTCGCTCACCCGCCGCGGCGGACGCGGGTAGTCCCACACCGATTCCTGGCCGGGCCCGGGTTCGATGGCGAATGGCGGCCGTGCGCGGCCGGTCCAGGTCCACATCATGTGTACTCCCGTGAGGTCATTGCAGCGGTGCAGCCATGATCAGGCGGTGCACCGGATAGCCGCGCGCGGCGGCGCGATCGCGGATGGCGCGGAACTGCGTGGCCGGCATCGACGGCTCGCGCGACAGTACCCACAGATACTTGCGGCTGGGGCTGCCCACCACGGCCCAGCGATAGTCTGGATCCAGCTCGATGACCCAGTAATCGGCCCACACCATCGGCAGCCAGGCCAGCCAGCCGGGGGCGAAACGCACCTGCAGCGCACCGGAGTGTGCATCGACCCGGCGCGCCACGCCGTCGGAGGCGTCCATGCCCTTGGCCGTGCGGCAGGCATTGTGCACGGCAAGCGTGCCGTCGGCCCGCGGAGTGTAGGTGGCGGTGATGGTGTCGACGCACTTGCGCTGGAAAAACAGCGGCAGGTGCGCGATTTCGTGCCAGCGGCCGGCGTAGCGGGCCAGGTCCAGCGTGGCCACCGGCTGGTTGGGCAGCGACGCGGCGGCGCCGGTCATGCTGGCGCCCATCAGGGCGCTGAGGATCAGGGTCTGCAACATCGGCATGCTCCGGAATAGTTCAGTGGAACTCAGCCCAGCGCCACCACTTGCTGCGCCACGTAGATCACCAGGAACACGGCCATCGCGATCAGCATGGCCGACAGCACCCGTTCCATCCCGGCGTTGCGATAAAGCTCGGTGCCTTCGCGGTCGATCGCGGCGCGGTTGCAATGGAAACTCACCGTCGCCACCAGTATCAGCAAGGCGCCAAACGCCAGTAGCGCCAGGCCCAACCACTCCGAGGCGCGCACGTGCAGCTTGGGCATGCCCGCGCCCGCGGCGTGGCTGGCGTACGCCAGGAAGATGTCGAACCGCTCCAGCAGGAAGCCGAACGCCATCACCGTGATCGCGGTGCGCACCCACGCCAGGTAGGTGCGTTCGTTGGCGGCGTGATCGCTGAAGCGCGGGATCATGGGCGCAGCTCCGTGGGGAAGCCGTCAATCTACCTGCAGCGCGCATGGCTGCCCAGCGTGGGCCATCGTGCGGCCGTGGCGTCGTGCCGCGCTTGACCCTTGGGCGGCGCGGGGCGATGCTGCCTACCATCCAATAGGTAGGCAGGTTTTCCATGCAACTCCGTTCCGACTGGTCCGAACGCGCCGTCGTCGACTCCGCTGCGATGGATTGGGTCGATTCACCCTCCGCCGGCGTGCAGCGCAAGATGCTCGAGCGCGACGGTGACGAAGTGGCCCGCGCCACCTCCATCGTGCGCTACGCGCCGGGCTCGCACTTCCCGCGGCACGTCCACGACATGGGCGAGGAGCTGTTCGTGCTGGAGGGCGAGTTCTGCGACGACAGCGGTCGCTTCGGCCCCGGCTCGTACATCCGCAACCCGTCCGGCTCGGCGCACGCGCCCTGGTCCGACGGCGGCTGCGTGTTATTCGTGAAGCTGCGCTATTTCGATCCGATCGACCAGGCGCGCGTGGTCGTGCACACTCGCGAGGAGCCGTGGCTGCCGGGGCTGGTGCCGGGCCTGTCGGTGATGCCGCTGCATGACTTCCGCACCGAGCACACCGCACTGGTGCGCTGGGCACCGGGCACGTATTTCAACCCGCACCGCCACTACGGCGGTGAGGAGATCCTGGTGGTGGACGGCGTGTTCGAAGACGAGCACGGCCGCTACCCGGCGGGCAACTGGCTGCGTAGCCCGCACATGAGCCAGCACCAGCCCTTCAGCCGCGAGGGCTGCACCATCCTGGTCAAGACCGGCCACCTGATCGCACACACCGAGGGCGCCGCCGCATGAACCACGCACCGGCAGGGACCGCCGAACGGGTGATGGACGTGGCCGAGGCGCTGATCCAGCAGCGCGGCTACGGCGGGTTTTCCTTCGACGACGTGGCGCAGGCAGTGGGCATCCGCAAGCCCAGCGTGCACCACCACTTCCGCACCAAGGCCGAGCTGGTCGCCACGCTGGCACGGCGCTACACCGAGCGCTTCGAATCAGCGCTGGCGGCGATCGACGTCGCACGGCGCGATCCGCTGGCGCGGCTCAAGGCCTACGTGCAGCTGTTCGCCACCACCTATGCCAACGACGGCCGCCTGTGCGTGTGCGGCATGCTCGGTGCCGAAGCGGACGCCTTGCCCGGCGACGTTGCCGATGCCGTGGCCGATTTCTTCCAGCTCAACCTCACCTGGCTCACCGCGGCGTTTCGCGATGCGCAGCGCAGCGGGCAGGTGACCACCGGACAACGCGCGGCGAATCTCGCCGAGCTGATGCTGTCGGCGTTGGAAGGCGCGATGGTAGTGGGGCGGGGGGCTCGCGCAGGCGCCGGCCCCGCGGCGGTGGGCAAAAATCTCTTGGCCAGCCTCGCCGCCTGAAGCATCGTGCATGTAGGAGCGCACCCTGTGCGCGACGCTGTTCGTCACATCACGGAGCAATGCGTCGCGCACAGG
>DASUJJ010000160.1:0-6553 GCA_036279335.1 Dyella sp. | reverse complement strand
CTTGTAGAAGCCGATGTCCTTGCCCAGCTGCTCGGCGTACAGCGCCCAGCCTTCGACGTAGGCGGTGTAGCCGCCCTGCTGGCGGAACGGCGGCAGCTTGGGCAGCGTCTGCGCGATCGAGATCTGCATGTGATGGCCGGGGATGCCCTCGTGATACGCGGTCGACTCGATGGTCAGCACGCTGCGGTTGGCGAAGTCGCCGGTGTTGACGAAGATCTGCCCGGGGCGCGATCCGTCCGGCGTCCCCTGGTGGTATTCGGCCGCTGCCGCCGCCTTTTCGCGGAACGCCTCCACCGGCTTCACCACCACGTCGGTCTTGGGCAGCAGGCCGAACAGCTTGGGCAACTCCGGCTCCATCTGCGCCAGGTAACCGCGATAGCGATTGAGGATGTCCTCGCGTGACGTGGCGTGTGTCTTCGGATTGCTCTTCAGCGACGCGCGGAAACTGGCCAGATCCTTGAAGCCTTGCGCCTGGGCGATCCGGGTCATCTCGCCTTCGATGCGCGCCACCTCGTCCAGCCCGAGCTGGTGGATCTCGGCCGGGGTCTTGTCGGTGGTGGTCATCTGCTTCACATCGAAGCGGTAGATCGCCTCGCCGTTGGGCAGGCTCCACACGCCGGGCTGGGCGCGCCCGTGCGGTGCGTAGTCGTTCGCCACGAAGCTCTTGAGGTTGGCGTAGGCCGGGCGCACGTCGTGATCAATCGCGGCCAGGATCGCCGTCTTCAGCCGCGCCTGATCCGCCGCCGGTACCGACGCCGGAAAATGCTTCAGCGGCTCGGCGAAGACGCTGTCCATGCCGGCCGGCGTGCCGATCGCATCGATCTGCTTGACCACCGCCTCCAGCAGATACTTCGGCGGCATCATGCCGTCGCGCAGCCCCTGCTTCGCCACGCCGATCACCTGGTCGAAGCCGTCCGGCACCGCCTTCAGGCGCGCCAGGTAATCTTCGTACTGCCTGGTGTTGTTGAAGGGAATCGAGCTGACGAAGCCGGCCAGCTGCAGGTGGATGCCGCTCATCTGGTCGATCGGCATCTCGTCCAGCTTCAGCTCGTGCGCGCGCATCGCATCCTTGAGCTGGCGCACCATCAGCTCGTGGTTGAGCGCGTCGTTGTCGCTGAAGCCGCGGGTGTCGATCGCCTGGAAGCGGCGCAGGAAATCGCCCATCCAGCGGTATTCCTCCTGCGCGTGCGCCAGCGAGAGGTCGCTGAACCGGTCGTTGTAGCGCAGGTCGCCGAGGATGGTCGCGAACTCCGGGGCGTTCTTCAGCGTGTGCTGCCACTGCTCGTCCAGCAGCTTGTTCTGTGCAGCGACCCGCGCGGCCACATCCGTGGCCGGCGCGGCCGTGGCACGCACCGCATGCGGCACTAGCCCGCCTCCCATCACCAGGCCCATGGCCACTACCAGCGGCAACATCTTCATCGTCGACTTCTCCCGGGAAAGAACCCCGATTCTGCCCTAAGCCCGACCGTCCGGGATGGGCCGTTACTCACACCTGGTCACACGCTCCGGGTCGCCACCACCGGCGGTACGCGCGCGGCGCGCAGCGCCGGGGCAAGTACCGAGAGCTGGCCCAGCGCCCACAGCGCCAATGCACCCACCGGCAGGTACCACAGCGGCAGACGGGGCAGTTCGTAGCGGCTCATCAGCAGCAGGTTGAGCGCCAGCGCCAGCAGCATGCCCAGCACCACCCCGGCACCGACGATCAGGAAGTTCTCGGTCTGGAAATAGCGCAGGATGTCCGCGCGTGTGGCGCCGATCGCCCGGCGGATGCCGATCGTGCGCGTGCGCTGCTGCACCCAGAAATTGGCCAGGCCGGCGATGCCCAGGGCGGTGACGAACAAGAGCCCCAGGCCCGCGGCGACCAGCAGGCCGATCATGGTGACGTCGCGCTGGAAATAGCGGGCCCGCATCTGCGTGTAGGTTTCCATCCGTTCGGGATTGACCAGGCGGTTGGGGCTGGCCGCAAGCAGCGCCGCACGGCCTTCGCGGAGTACCCGCGCGCGATCCTGTGGCGCGCTGCGCAGCACGTAGTTCACGAACGGGTGGTCCGGTTTCTGTGGCCAGATCATGCTGTCGCCGTCGACCGCCGGAGTACGCAGGATCGGGCGCAGCAGCCGGTTCACCACGCCGACGACCCGGATCGTCGCGTCGCCCAGGTACATCGATTTGCCCAGCGGGTCCTGGCCCGGATACAGCCGCTGCGCGAGCGCGCGCGAAATGATCGCCACGGCCGGCTTGTGCGCCTGGCCGATCACGAAATCATCCGCGGTGAAATCCCTCCCCTCGACGAGGCGCAGGCCGAACGTGTCGATCAGTCCGGGCGTGCCGTCGAACATGCTTGGCTGCAGGCAGCCCGTGCCGTCGGCCGAGCGCTGCTGCATGGCCCGCTTGATGGCCGCCTGGTCCGGACAGACGCCGTAGGACGAGTCGCTGCGGTCCAGCGGCAGCGAGTAGCTCACCGCCACCACCGAGCGCACCCCGGGGATCGCACGCAGCACGGCCAGATCGGCCGCTTGTCTGGCCTGCGGGTTTCCATCGGCCGAAAAGCCCGAGCTGTGGATCACCGAGAGCTCCGACTCGGCGATGCCGGTCGCCACGGTGACGCGCTGCACCCGCTGTACCACCATGAACACCACGTTGCAGACGATGGCGCAGGTGAAAGCCACCTGCAGCATCAGCAGGCTTGCCGTGAGCTTGTGCCGGCGCAGGCTGGACAGGATGGGACGAAGTTCCATGTCGAATCTCCCTGGCCCCTACTGGGCCTTCAGCTGCAGGGCCGGCGCAATACGGCAGGCACGCCATGCCGGCAACAGGCCGGCCAGCACGCTGGCCAGCACGGCCAGTACGAAGGTGCCGGCGAGCATCGCCGGATCCATCTGCGCCAGCCGCGCATAGTCGTCCGGCCGGTGACGCACGCTCCACAGCCCCGCCTGGGCGATGGCCAGGCCCAGCACGCCGCCGGCGACACCGACCAGCGCCGACTCGATCGCCAGTTGCGCGAAGATGTCGCGGCGACGTGCACCGAGCGCGCGGCGCACACTGATCTCGCCGCCGCGGCGCAGGAACTTCGCCAGCAGCAGGGCCACGATGTTCAGCATGCACACGAACAGGAACCCCAGCGCCAGCCACAGCTGCAGCCGTACATCGTCCGGCACCAGGTTCTCGTGCACCAGCCAGCCCATCAGGCTGTACAGCCTCGCGTCCGTCGGCGGCCGCTCGAACCGGCCCAGCGCCTTCTGCTGCGCCGAGTAGTCGACCAGGTATTGCCGGTAGGCGGCCACCTGGGCCGGCGTATCGAGCTGTACCCAGAACTGCAGCCAGCTCATCGCGGCGCCATGCTTGGCGGATCCCTCCTTTTCGTCGCGGCTCCAGCCCGACTGGTTGCCATTGACCGGCAGATCCTTTTCAGCCGCCACGGCCAGTGGCAGGAAGAAGGTATCGGCGTCGCCGTACTGATCTCCCGTATTGTCCGCATAGAACTTCGGCTCAGGCGCCCAGTCGGCCACCACACCCACTACACGGTAGTCGAGCTCGCCCAGGTGGGCGATGCGACCGACCGCGTCGGCCCGGCCATACAGCTTGCGCGCCATGGTGTCGGAGAGCACCACCACCCGCGCGCCCGACGCACCGTCGGCGGCGTCCCAGGCACCCCCGTATTCGAAGCGGATGCCGAACATCGCGAAGATGTCCGACGTGGCATACCGCCCGCCGGCATAGAACGGCTGCAGACCCGCCTGGGTGGGGCGCGCCAGCAGCGTGCCGCCGGCCATCGCCGCCTGCCGCACCGCGCGTTTCGCCTTCAGCAGCGCCATCGCATCGGGCCAGGTGAGGTTGTCGGACGGATCGGGGCTGTTCTCGCCCCGCTGATAGTCGCGTGGCAGGGGATCGAGATGCGGCGTGTACAGGTGCGCACTGCGCCCGGGCAGCGGGTCGTCGGTCATCACGTGCAGCACGGTGATCATCGTCATGCTGGCGCCGATGCCCAGGCCGATCGCCAGCACCATCAGGCCGGTCAGGACGGGGCTGCGGCGCAGGCTGTGCCAGGCCAGATCCAGGTAGTAGGCAAACATCCGAAAGCTCCTTTTCTCCAGGTCACAATGTGGGGAGACAGCGCCCTCCCCGCCTATACGCTCCTCGTCGCCACCACCGGTGGCACACGCGACGCCCGCAGCGCCGGGCCGAGCACGGCGAGCTGGCCGATCAGCCACAGCACCAGCGCGCCCACGGGCAGCACGGCGAGCGACATGCGCGGCAACTCGTAGTGCGCCATCAGCCAGAGGTTCAGGCCGACCGCGCCGAGCGAGCCCAGCACGATGCCGCCGGTAACAATGAGCAGGTTCTCGGTCTGGAAGTACACCAGGATGTCGCGCCGGGTAGCGCCGATGGCACGGCGGATGCCGATCTGCCGCGTGCGCTGCTGCACCCAGAAGCTGGACAGGCCGACCACGCCCAGTGCAGTGAGCGCGAGCAGACAGCCAACCACCGCCAGCAGGAGCCAGATCAGCGCGCGGTCATCGTGAAAGTGCTCGTCGATGCTTTCGCTGAGCGTCTTGCTGGCGGTGATGATGCGCTGGTCGTCGACGCCATCGAGCACCTTGGGCAGGTCGCGTAGCGTGGCGTCGCGCGCCTCGGGCGACGTACGCAGCACGTACATGCCGCCCTGCACGGCGCGTACTGGAAAGAGCATGTTCGACTCGTTGTCCGAATACTTGTCCAGACCCGGGTTGAGCAGGTGCGCGACAACGCCTATCACCCGCGTGGATTCCTTGCCCGTGTCGTCCAGATAGATCGGCTTGCCCAGAGGGTCGGCACCGGGCCAGACTTTGTCGGCAAACGCACGCGTGACGATGACGCCAGGCGGCGGCGGGCTGTCCTTGAACGGGTCGTAGTCGGTGAAGTCCTGCGGCAGGAAATCGCGCCCCTCCACCAGGGTGAGCCCAAGCGTCGACACCACGCCCGGCGTGCCGAAGTAGAAGGTGACGTTGTCGATACTGCTTTTCTCCTCGCCCGGTTTGCGGTAGACGACGCCGCGCCAGTACGAGCCGGTCAGCGGCAGGCTGTTGGTCATCGTGACGCCCTGCACGCCGGGCATACTGCGCAGGGCGGCGAGGTCGGCGGCCACCAGACTGGCGCGGCTGGCCGGGGTGGCGTCGTCGCGCAGGCCGCTGCTGCGCGCCCACACGATTTCCCGATCGGCCACGCCGGTCACCACATGCATGGCGTCCAGACGACTGCCGATGACAAACACGGCGTTGGTCACGATGGCGCAGGTCAGCGCCACCTCCAGCAGCACCAGCACGACAGCGGTGCGGTGGTGTTTCAGTGCGGCAATGATCGGGTGCATGGGAATCCTCACTGCAGTTTCAGGGCGCGCGCAGGCGGCAGGTGGCAGGCGCGCCACGCCGGGAACAACGCGGCAAGCAGGGTCGCGACCAGTGCCAGCAACAAGGTGCCTAGCAGCATCGTTCCATCGAGGTGGGCCAGCGCGGCGTACTGCGCCGGCTGCTGGCGCACGATCCAAAGTCCGCCGAACGCGAGCAGCAGGCCGGCGATGCCGCCGCTCACGCCGATCATCGACGCCTCGATGAGCAACTGCGCGAACACCGATTGCCGCGAGGCGCCCATCGCCCGTCGCACGCTCAATTCACCGCCGCGACGCAGGAATTTCACCAGCAGCAGCGCCACCGTGTTGATCACGCACACCAGCATGAAACCGAGTGCCAGCAGGGCCTGCAGCTGCACGCTGCCGGGCACCACTTGATTGACATCGAGCCAGCCCATCACATCGTGCAGGGCGATGTTGGGCGGCCGCTGGAAGCGACCGAGGGCCTTTTGCTCCTGCGAGTAGTGGATCAGGAACTGACGGTAGTCGCTCACTGCCTCGGGCGTATCCAGCTGGACCCAGAACTGGGTCCATACGCAGCTGTCGGTTGTGCGCATGTCGCCGCCCATGTTGCCCTCGCCCCAGCAGCTGGTGCTGCCCTGGGTTCCCTGCTTCAACGCCATCGCGGTCTCAAGCGGCAGGAACACCTGCTCGCTGTCGGCGTAGGCACCGTGGGTGAGATCGTAGAAGTGCGGCTCGGGATTCCAGTCGTCGATCACCCCGATGACTGTGAAGTAATCCTTGCCCAGATGCAGCGACTGCCCGACGGCCTTGTCAGCGCCGTAGAGCTTGTCGGCAAGCTTGCGCGAAATCACCGCCACGCGTGACTGCTTAGCATCGTCCATCGCGCTCCAGCCTTGGCCGTGCAGGAATGGCACCTGGAATATCGCGAAGAAATCAGCACTGGCATAGCGCGCCGGCGCGAAGAAAGCGCGAGCCTCTCCCTGCGGCGGACGCACCGTGACCTGCCCGCCGGTCATCGCCACTTGGCGTGTCCCGCGCTCCGCATGCAGCAGGTTCATTGCATCACGCCAGGTGAGCTGGTCCAGCGGCTTGTCGCCGGGGTTGTAGCCGGCCGCCTCCTGCGGATCGATCTGCGGATAGAACAGATGCGCCCCCTGCCCCGGCAGCGGATCGGCCGTCATCACATGCAGCACCGTGAGCATGGTC
>DASUJJ010000159.1:0-4260 GCA_036279335.1 Dyella sp. | reverse complement strand
GCGGTGTTCGCCATCGCCATCACCCTGCTGGTGATCGAGATCCACGTGCCGCGTCTGGGCACTGCCGACGATCACGCGTATCTCGTCGCCCTGCACGAGCTGCTGCCCAGCATCCTGGGCTTCGTGCTCAGTTTTCTCGTGATCGGCGCGCTGTGGGCCGCGCACCATCGGGTGTTCGGCCTGCTGGCGGACTACGACAGCGGACTGGTGATGCCGAACCTGCTGCTGCTCATGGTGATCGCCTTCATGCCGTTCGCCACGGCGCTGATGAGCGCGAACCCGCTGGCCCGCGTGCCGGAGCTGTTCTATGCAGGCACCCTGCTGACCGCCGGGCTGCTGCAACGGTGGCTGTTCGGCAAGGCGCTGCGCGCGCCCTATCTGCGCCGGGACGTGGCGCCGGCCGACGTGGTTGCGGTGCGCGCGCGCAGCTGGGCCTTGCCCACGGCGGCGGCGCTGGCCTTCGCGCTGGCCTGGGTGGCGCCGGCGTACAACAATTTCGTGCTGCTGCTGATTCCGCTGCTGGCGCGGCTGTTGCCGCGCCTGGCACGTCGCCGCCTGGCGTCAGCGACGGCCTGACGCGGGGAATCTCGCCGCGCCCGCGCGGCGGCCAGCCCGTCAGCGGGCGCGCAGGTCGGCCGTGATCGTGCCGACCTGGGCCGACTCCACATCGTGCGGGGTATCGCGCCAGGTTTCGGCCAGCGCCTCGGCGTACCAGCGTTGCATCGACGGCAGCGCCAGCAGTCGGTCCACGTAGGCCGACGCCAGAGGGCCCAGCGCCAGCCCGTAGGTCTGCACGCGGAACGCCACCGGTGCGTAGAACGCGTCCACCGCGGTGAAGCGCGCGCCGGCGAGGAACGGACCGCCGAAGCGGCGCAAGCCTTCGCTCCACAGCTCGTCGATGCGCGCCACGTCGGCGGCCAGCGCCGGGCCGATCTCGTGCAGGCGGATGCGCAAGCCGCAGGTCATCGAACACTGCTGGCGCAGCGCGCCGAAGCCCGCATGCATCTCGGCCGCGGCACAGCGCCCCCAGGTGCGCGCGGCGGCGTCCTGCGGCCAGGCCGGATGGCGCTCGGCGAGGTATTCGGCGATGGCCAGCGAATCCCACACCACCGTGCTGCCGTCGTGCAGGCAGGGCACGCGGCCGTTCGGCGAGAACGCCCGGAAGGCCTCCCAGTTGGAGCCGGGCGTGAACACGTGCATGCGCTCCTCGAAGGCGATGCCCAGCTCGTGCAGCAGCACCCACGGGCGCAGCGACCACGAGGAGTAGTTCTTGTTGGCGATATGCAGGGTCAGCATCAGGCAGGTCCTCGCGGGAGCGGTTGGCGGCGGCTTGGATCGACGGCGCCGGGCTGCGTATCCTCGGCGGTCCTCAAGCATCACCCGACCGATCCGCCATGACCAGCCAGCCCCCGCGCGACCGCCGCCCCGATCCCGCCGCCGACGCGCCAGCCGATCCGCGGCGCCGACGCCTGCTGGGCGGGCTGGCCGCGGCCGGTGCCGGCCTGGCGCTGGGTGGCGAGGCGGCCCGCGCGGCGGCAGCGGCCGCAAGCGGAACGGGCGACCACACCGCCGTCGATGACGCCACGATGGACGCGCTGCTGCGCGCGCACATCGACCACGTGGTGGTGCTGTATGCGGAGAACCGCAGCTTCAACAACCTGTTCGCCGGCTTTCCCGGCCTGGCCGAGCCGCTGGAGGCGCTGCCGCCGGAGCGTGCCGTGCAGACGGATCGCGACGGCTCGCCGCTGAAGACCCTGCCGCCGATCTGGCACGGCCTGGTGCCGCACGCGCAGACCGTCAACCACCGCAGCTACCACGTGACCGAGGCGGACCTCACCGGCCTGCCCAACGCGCCGTTCGCCCTGCACACGCCGGACGGCGAGCCGCTGCCGCAGGGCGTGGTGACGCGCGACCTGATCCACGCGTTCTACCAGAACCAGATGCAGATCAACGGCGGCCGCAACGACGGCTTCGTCGCCTGGGGCGACTCCGGCGCGCTGGTGATGGGCCACTACGGCGACAACGCGGTGAACCTGCGGCTGTGGCGGCTGGCCGAGCAGTACACGCTGTGCGACCGCTTCTTCATGGGCGCCTTCGGCGGCTCGTTCCTCAACCACCAGTACCTGGTCGCCGCGCAGCCGCCGTTCTATCCCGATGCGGACACCAGCCCGGCGCAATACAACATCGCGGTCACCGAGAGCGGTCGCGCCGACGATCCACGCCTGAAGGTCGCCCACGACTCGCCGGCCAGCGCGATGGACGGCACGCCGAAGTTCGTCGGCCGCTCCACGCTGACCCCGGACTTCTGGGCGGTGAACACCATCGGCCCGGCCTACGCGCCGGCCTTTTCCCAGGACCCGACCGACCCGACCCGCGCCGACCCGGCCAGCCCGAACACGCTGCCGCCGCAGCACCACCAGCACATCGGCGACATGCTCTCGGCCAAGGGCATCGACTGGGCGTGGTATGCCGGCGCGTTCCAGGCCGCGCTGGACGGGCACGGCGATGGCCCCGAGGGCGAGTTCCCGGACCGGCCGAACTTCCAGGTGCACCACCAGCCGTTCAACTACTTCGCTTCGCTGGCTCCCGGCACCGCGGCACGCCGGCAGCACCTGCGCGACGGCGGCCTGGGGGAGACCGCACCGGGCAACAGGTTCATCGCCGATGCGCTGGCCGGTACGCTGCCGCCGGTCGCCTTCTACAAGCCGCAGGGCAACCTCAACATGCACGCCGGCTACTCCGACGTGGAAGCCGGCGACCGTCACCTCGCCCGCGTAGTGCAGGCGCTGCAGAAAAGTCCGCAGTGGAAGAAGATGCTGATCGTCATCACCTTCGACGAGAACGGCGGCTGGTGGGACCACGTGGCACCACCGAAAGGCGACCGCTGGGGCCCGGGCACGCGCGTGCCGGCGATCATCGTCTCGCCGTGGGCGAAACGGGGCCATGTCGACCACACCACCTACGACACCGGCTCGATCGCCCGCTTCATTACCCGTCGCTTCGGGCTGGAGACATTGCCGGGGCTGGCGCACCGCGAACAGGCCATGATCGCCGCCGGCGGACCACCGCCCGGCGACCTCACCGCGGCACTGGATGTCGGCGCGATGTCGCGCCGGCGCTGAGCCGCTCAGGACCCGCCGCGGGCCACCGCGCCGCCGCCCGGCAGCGGACGCACCCGGCGCCGCGTGTTGGCCAGCACCACGCCCGCCACGGTGACCACGCCGCCGACCAGGGTGAGCGGGCCGGGCCGCTCGCCCAGCCAGACCCAGCCGATCAGCACGGCGATCGGCGGCGAGAAGTAGATGAAGCTGGACACCTGCGAGGCCGAGCTGCGGTGGATCGCCTCGTTCCAGGCGATGTAGCCGAGGAAGGTCGGCGCCACGCCCAGCCACAGCAGGGCGGCGATCGCCGGCCACGGCGCGGCGGCCAGCGCCTGCGGCAGGTGCAGGCCGAACGGCAGTGCGCCGAGCGTGCCGGCGAAGAAGCCGAACGCGGTGACGCCCAGCGCGCTGGAGCGCGCGAAGTACGGCTTCACCCCGACGAAGTAGATCGCCGAGGCCAGCACGCTCACCAGCACCAGCGCGGCCATCGGCTCGAAGCGCACCTGCTTGCCGCTGGCCAGCACCACCAGCACCACGCCGACCAGCGCCACGCCCAGGCCGGCCAGCGTGCGCGCGGGCAGCCGCTCGCGCAGCCATACCGCCGACCACGCCGCGGTCGCCGCCGGCACCAGCGAGATCAGGATCGATGCGGTGCCGCTGGCGATGCGCGTCTCGGCGTAATTCAGGCACAGGTGGTAGACCGTCAGCCCGATCACCCCCAGCAGCGCCAGCGCCGGCCACTCGCGCCGCGCTGGCAGCCGCACCCGGCGCAGCGGCAGTAGCACGGCAAAGCACAGCGAGGCGATCGCCAGCCGCGCCAGCGCCACCTCGCCGGGGCTGAAGGCCGCCAGCGCGTAGGCGATCGCGGCGTAGGCCGACGACCAGGTGAGCAGGGCGACGCCAACCAGCGCCAGGGCGCGGGCGTCGAGACGGGCAGGGCTGGCCATGGGCGGATCCGGACGGGCGGGGAGTGCGCATGCTAGTGAGCCGGCGCGGCGGCGTGAATAGCACCGGCACGCGGCGACGCCGGCGCGGCGGTAGGCTGGGCATCCTGTCGCCCGCGGAGCCCGTCATGCGCAATCTGTATCCCGAGATCACCCCGTATGCCACCGGACACCTGCCGGTGGACGCCCTGCATGCGCTCTACCTGGAGCAGTGC